>JAUIKB010001184.1 GCA_030430975.1 Polyangia bacterium | reverse complement strand
CACCGGTCGTGTGCCGTTTCAGTTTCGACGGCAGTTCTTCGCCGGGATTACTCGGAACAAGGAACGTTATCGACCTGGTGATGTCGTGATCATTCGCGGCTACGCGCCTTGGGACATGAACAACGTCGAGCACTCGCATTCGTTCTTCATCTATCAGTCCGATCCGGTCACGGGTATGCCGCTGCGCTTGGCCGGGAACGCTGGCATTCCCAAGATCACGCGCTGGGAAGAGGAAATGTCGCGAGCGCCCCGGCGCAGCATTCGCTACCGACTGCGCCCTAGCCTGAGCTGGCTCGAGTCGGCGTTCTTCGCAGCGGACCGCGGGTGACGCTGGCCCGCCGCTAGAAGCGCATCGGGCGAAGCGTCAGTGCCAGACGCCGGCGTTGAGGCCCCACGAAAAATAGTTGCGCGCGACGTCCAGCGAACCGCCGATGCGCCAGTGGGTGCGTGGGTCGTTGAGTCCGAACAGATCCCAGCGGAACAGTTTGACTTCGATGCCGCCGGTGCTGTGGATGCGCATGGAGCCGTCTTCGAAGCGCGAGGGTTCGAGGTAGCTGCCGACGCGCGTCTTGAGTCGACCGGCGATGGGTTCGGTTTCGACGCCGACTCGCGGCGCGAACGTAACCGACTTGCCCGAGCGATCGACCACGCCCTGAATGAACGACTCGACGCCGACGGCGTCCCTCAGGCGTCCGTTGGCCTGCAGCGCGGCGGTCAGCAGGACGTACTCGCGCGACATGCTGCGGTGGCGTTCGAGCAGCGCGTTGCGCAGGCGACGAGCTTCTCGGTTGCGGTGCGCCTCATCGAGGGCTTCCTGCACCGACGCCTCCGCCGGTGACAGTGTCGGATCGAGGTCACGGGCCGCGGCGCGCTTTTCGAGCGCGGCGTCAAGGCGTCGCATCTGCGTGTTGCGGTCCACCCAGCGCGGGTTGAGCGGACGCGGCCCGAGCTGGTGCGCGATGCCTACGCTCGCTGACCAAGGTCGCTTGACGCTGAGCGGCAGCCAGAAAGCGTTCGGATCATCCAGACTGGTTCCAAAGATGATGTCCGAGTCGGGGTCGATGTTGGCGTTGATCTGGGTGGTAACCGGCGCGTTGACGGCGAGCCCCAGACGGTAGTGGCGACCGTTGGGGCGCCACAGCAGCCCGCCCGAAAACGATAGGCCGCGTGTGGTGTATAGGTTGCCAGCGCGGGTGAACAGCTCGTCGTTGGTAGTGAGATCGAGGGCGGTGATTTGGAACGCGATGCCGGCGATCAGCTGACCGTCGTCAACGGCCCGTGCCAAGGAAAATGTCGTCTGGCTGATCTGAGCGCGCACGAGCTGCTCAGAGCGGCCGGTGCCGGTGGGGTCGAGTCGCCGCAGCCCGTAGCGAGCGAAGTTCAGGCTGGCGCCGATGCCCCAGGGGCCGAGCTGCACGATGGCGGCGGGCGTGAGGAGTGCGAACTCGCTCTCGTCGCTATTGCTGAGATCGGTTTTTCCCTTACCCGTGTTGAAAAAATCGTTGTCCTGAAGTGTGG
>JAUIKB010000217.1 GCA_030430975.1 Polyangia bacterium | reverse complement strand
GCTCCATGAGGCGGGCTGCTCTCGCCGCCGCTTTGGCAACGCTGATGCTGGCCGGCTGCGCGGGTACGTCCAAGCATCTCTTCACGCCCGTCGGTGACTGGGAGGGTTACCGTCGCTATCGGTTAGCCGAGTCCCAAGAGTCGAAGCTAGCGGCCGGCTGGGCTTACCTGCGTCGGCGCCCGAAGGGCAAATACTACCGGTGGGTGCGGCGCGATTTCAGTGCTCTGGAGGAAGCCTACTTAAGGAGAGCCCACAATGACCCTCCGCGCCTGCGACGCTATTTGGCGACTCTACCCGAAGGCCCCCGCGCCGGGCGCGCGCGACGCCGGTTGGAAGCACTCGACTTCGCGGCTCAGACCGAGCTGCAACGTGAACGCGACTTTTCCCGCTATACGCAGGGCCTGGAACAAAAGCTGGCGGACGCTGCCCGACTGCGTAAGGAGTTCCTGCGTGAGTACCTGCATTGGGTTCGGAGGCTCGTGGAATTCTCCAGCTGGGGGAAGCCACTGTCCGAACTTCCCGCAGGCGTCGGTACGGCGTGGGATTCGCAGCGCGCGCGCTGTACCGATGATCGGTGCGTGCGCCTGTTCAGCCTCCCGTTCGCGATACCGGAAGGAAAAAAAATCCAGGAACGTCGCGCTGTCTTCGACGTCACGTTTTCGGCCATCGAGGGGGAAGTGCTCCGCGCAAAGCTTTCCGGTCCCGAGCTGTTCAGTCGGGTCGGCGAAGTGATCGCGCTGCGCGCGATCAGAGGCGGAATGGCGCGGGCCGAAGCGATCGGGACCGTGGTCGAGTATACTGCGCCGGTGCTGGAGGCGAGGCTCCCCAGCGCCGAGTGCTCGGTCGAAGCGATCGCGCCGGTTGTGCTGCACCGCGAATGCCGCGGGCTGCGCGTGAGAATCGTCGCTGCGGCCGAGCCTGGTCAAGATGACCTTGTGGAAGTCGTAGCGCTGCCGCCAAACCCTGAGCAACCAGCAGGCGGCGAGGATGTCGGGCCGACCGGCAACGGTTCTTCAAAGGCGAGCAGTGCTGATTGAACCGCTAATCCCGTTCATCGATCTGCCGGATCTGCAGATCATTCCTAAGGATCTCATCGGGGGTAATTTTCCGCCGGCCCCGCTGAGCTTTAAGCCGTTTGGCACGTTGGTGGCGATTGGTGTCTATCTGGGGGCGTATGTGATGCTCCGCCAGGGACGGCGACTAGGCTTCGACCAGCAAGCGCTTACCAGTTTCATGATCTGGGTTCTCGCCGGTGGCTTTCTCGGCGGGCATGTCCTGGATACGATCTTTTACTACCCGGAGCGCGTGGTGAATAACCCGCTGTCGCTGCTGGCGATCTGGAACGGCCAGTCGAGCTTCGGCGGCTTCGTTGGCGCTATCGGGGGAGGGTTCGCTTGGCGCTGGAAGAAGGGAGTACCTATTCTTCCCTACGCTGATGTGGTCGCCAGTGGGTTTCCCGTAGGTTGGCTGTTTGGCCGCGCGGGGTGCTCGGTTGCGCACGATCACCCTGGGCGGCTGAGCGACCTGTGGATCGCCGTTCAGTACCCGGATGGCGGTCGGTTCGATCTCGGCTTGTACGAGTTCGTACTGACGATTCCCGTCGTGGTCGCGTTCTTGATCTTGCAGCGACGTCCGCGGCCCTGGGGCTTCTATTTAGGGGTGATGATGATCGCGTACGCGCCGGCGCGGTTCGCGTTGGACTTCTTGCGGGCCCGCGACCTGCCCGGGGCCGATCCGCGCTATGGACCGCTTACGCCCGCGCAGTGGGCGTGTTTTGGGATGCTCGCGCTGGGCGGGTTCTTCTTTTTTCGCGCGCATCAATCGGCCGCCGACGTCGAGGCGTTTCGAGTTCCGACCCCGCCGCGCCGCGCGGTTGCAGAGTAACCTACGCCAGGAAGACCACCGCGCCCGGTAGGACCCGGGCGGTGAGCGGCAGTCGGCCCGGCGTCTCGCCGTCCATGTCGATCAACGCGTGACGGAACGGGAACACTGGCGCCGCTTCGACCAGCTTGCCTCGCGTGTGACGAACCCCTCCGTGCGTCAGGTGGGTACCCGCGTAAATCCGCTGGGTTAGTCCTACGGCTGTCGCCCGCGTCAGGTCGCAGAGTGCGACAACATCGAACAGACCGTCGTCCGGCTCCGCGTCTGGCGCGATGTGCATGCCGCCTCCAAAGAACTGCCCGTTTGCGATCGCTACGTTGAGGATCGGTCCCTCGATGAATGGCTTGCCGTCGACGGCGACGGTCACCGGGACGTTGCGGTACGCCGCTAGTGCCCGCACTGTGCCGAGTAGGAACGCGGCTTTGCCGCCAAGCCATTTGGGTCCAGCGTTCACGAGTTGGTCGGTCAGTCCTCCAATTCCGAAGCTCGTAATGTTCAGGAATGCTTCGACGCTGGGCTCGCCGTCCGCATTGGTTACACTGAGCGAGCCCAGATCGACCGGTCGCCCCGGACTGTCGATCAGACGCGCGACCGCCGCCTCGAGGTCGCGCGTCAGCCCAAACGTCTTCCGAAAGTCGCCCCCAGTACCGAACGGAATCAGTCCGAGTTTTGGACCTTCGACGGCCTCGCCCTGGCTGTCGATATACGCTTGGCTGGCCTCGTTGAGCGTTCCATCACCTCCGACGACGCCTAAGCGCTCAACGCCGTCAGCGATCGCTTCGCGGGCCAGCCGCGAAGCATCCCCGGGACCCTGGGTTTCAACAATCGTGTAATCCAAGCTGCGGCGATCGAGCGCCGCCTTGAGTCGGGGCAAGCCCCGCGCTGCGCTACCGCTGCCGGCACGCGGATTCAGGATGATCCGAAGACTCATGGGGCGGCAACATTACCAAGGTTCTGGCGTCACCGGGGCTCTGGGTCTTGACGCAAACTGCACTACGGCTATCGTCTAGGCCAGAGCGTGGGGCATCCTTCTCGCGCAGGACCTCTATTCGACAAAATACTTGCATGAGTGAAGACGGGCGAAAGCTCTTCGTAGGCGGGCTGCCAGACAGCGTCACGAAGGACGCACTTCAACAGTTGTTTCAGGATTCCGGAGCATCGGTGGTGGATCTCAGTCTACCGATCGATCGCGCGACGGGTAGACCACGCGGGTTCGCGTTCGTGACGCTCGACTCCAAGGAGTCAGCCGACAAGGCGCGGCGGGCGTTGGACGGCAGCAGTCAGGACGGACGCATTATCAGCGTTCGCGAGTTCACTGCGGATGGCCGAAAAGGCGGGCGGGATGCTCGCGGGCCCCGAGAGAAACCGGGCGCGGATCGAACGGTTTGGGTAGGCAACCTGCCGTTCGAGTTCGAGCAGAGCGCGCTTTCCCAGGTTTTTGAAGACCAGGGCCTGGGACCGGTCGTGCGGTGTCATGTGCCGATGGGTCAAGATGGCCGACCGCGGACCTTTGCGTTCGTGATGCTCAGCAGCTCGGACAACGCAAAGCGCGCGGTGGAGGTGCTTCAAGGCACCGATTTCGGTGGCCGCCGACTCAAAGTCAGCGTTGCGCAAAAACGTGGCGAGCGACCCGAGAGATCCGAACGCGGGCCCAGCCCCGGAGGAGCCGCGCCGCCTCGGTCCGGTGGCTACGGTGGGGGTGGCGGTGGCGGTGGCTACGCGCCGTCGGGGCCGCCACTGCCTAAGGCTGGCTTCGACGAGCCGCGGCGAACCGACCGCGGGAGGAAAAAGGACCGCGATCGCGATAGCGACAAGAAGCGTAACAGTCGACGTAGCGCCGGCGGTCAGCGCGAACAGAAAAACTGGGGACGGCTCGATCCGGAGAGCTGGGACGACGACTAGACGCATTGCTGCATGCGCGCAGCGCGTGTGCGGCATGTGCGCATCACTTCCGCGCCGGCAACAACCGAAGAACCCGCGCACCAGAGCTAGCCCGCAACTTGCATAAACGCCGCGGTCGGGTCGGTGCAAGCCGCTCCTTGGCGGGAGAGTGCAAGATAGTGCTGTATTTTCAGCGAGTTACCCCATGGAGGCGGCCAGCGCCGGGCTCTGGTTTGCGCGCTGTGTCAGCGGTGTGGTACCACGCCGCCGCCAGTCGCTGGTCTGGTTGCCACGGATCGGCGTATCGTTCGATTCCTGGCGTTTACGGCGTCCAGCGTTCCGCTCCGCACGTGATGAGTTTGCCCGATCCTGAGCCCCGCTCGACCATGAGGTCTGCATGATCTTCGATTGGCTCTATGGCCTATTTTCGAACGATCTCGCGATCGATCTCGGGACCGCCACGACGCTGATCTACGTCAAGGGCAAGGGTATCGTGAGCTGTGAGCCTTCCGTGGTCGCGGTTCAGCGCAACGCCCGAGGGGACCAAAACGTTCTGGCGGTGGGCCGTGAAGCCAAAGAGATGTTGGGCCGCACGCCCGGCAACATTCAGGCGATTCGCCCGCTTCGCGACGGTGTGATCGCAGACTTTGAGATCACCGAGGCGATGCTTCGCTATTTCATCGCACGCGCCCACAACCGCCGGACGCTGGTCAAGCCGCGCATCATCATTTGTGTCCCGTTCGGGATTACAGAAGTGGAAAAGCGTGCGGTGAAAGAGAGCGCGGAGAGCGCTGGCGCCCGCGAAGTGTACTTGATCGAAGAGCCTATGGCGGCCGCGATTGGCGCAGGGCTGCCGATCACCGAGCCCAGCGGCAACATGGTCGTCGACATCGGAGGCGGTACGACGGAGGTCGCCGTTATATCCCTGGCCGGTATCGTCTACTCCCAGAGCGTACGCGTAGGCGGCGACAAGATGGACGAGGCGATCGTCGCGTACATGAAGCGCAAGTACAATTTGGCGATCGGCGAGCAGACCGCCGAGCGCATCAAGATGACGATCGGCAACGCCTACACCCTGGACCAACAGATCACGATGGAGGTTAAGGGGCGCGACATGGTCGCCGGGATTCCCAAGACCGTCGTAGTGAACTCGGATGAGGTGCGGGAGGCGATGGCAGAGCCGATCAATGCGATCATCGAGGCGGTGCTCTTAGCGCTGGAGCGGACGCCACCGGAGCTCGCGGCCGATATCGTCGACAAAGGCGTCGTTCTGACCGGTGGGGGCGCATTGCTCAAGAATATCGATGTGCTACTGCGCGAGGAGACCGGGTTGCCGGTCATGGTGAGTGACGACCCGGTCAGCGCGGTGGTTCTCGGAAGTGGTAAGACCCTCGACCACATCGAGCTGCTCAAGGAAGTCACCATCGGCTGACGACTTGGTAGTTTGAGTTTTGGGTTCGTTTAAACGGTACCGAGACACCATTTTGGTGGTCCTGCTGATGGCCGTGCCGTTCTTTGTCTTGCGAGCGAACATTCGCAACCCGAGCAACATGAACCCGGTCGACCGGGCACTGGTTAGAGTGACCGCGCCGATTCAGTACGCATCAGCCGCGCTGGCGCGAGGGATATCCAACCTGGTCGGCGACTACGTCTACCTGGTCGACGTCAAGAAGAACAACGATAAGCTCTCCTACGAAACGGCGCGACTGCGCGGACGGGTCCGACAGCTTGAGTCTGCGGAGGCCGAGAACCGACGCCTGCGACGGCTGCTCGGGCTGCGCGATACTGTGCCTCACGAGACGGTCAGCGCGTTGATCGTCGGGAAGGACACGACGGAATATTTCCGTGTGGCACATTTGACGCTGGACAGCCCGGGTGTCGACATCAAGAAGAACATGCCCGTTATTGCGGCCGACGGTGTGGTCGGCACGGTATTACGCGTCAGCGGAGACCGTGTTGACGTTCAACTAACGGTCGATAGCGGGTTTGGCGTCGATGTCGTGGTCGAGCGGACCCGCGCACGCGGATTTGCTCGAGGCGTTGGCGATCGGCCGAAGTACTCCGTACGCGTGGAGTACGTAAACCGGTCCGACGAGGTTGCGGTCGGAGACCTGCTGGTCACGAGCGGATTGGGGTGTCGGTTTCCCAAGAATCTCGAAGTCGCGCGCGTCAGTAAGGTGGATAAACGCGACTTCGGCATGTACCAGTCGGTCGAGGCCAAACCGACGGTGGACTTCTCACGCCTTGAGGAAGTCATGGTCGTGCTGAACGACGCCAAGGACTGCAAGCCCGCAACAGCTCGATTGAGGCAGTGAGCCATGCGCAACGCGGCGTTTCTCGCAGTTGGGTTGGTGCTAATTCTTGCGCAGGGAAATCTGTATCGCGTTCTCGGGCGGCTAGGAATCCACGGCATCACGCCGAGTCTGGTTCTGCCGTTGGTGATATTTCTCGGTGTGCATGAAGCGTCCATGGCGCGCGGCGCACTGTTGGCGTTTGCATTCGGTTATCTCACCGACCTGTTTGCTGGCGCTCCTGTCGGACTGTTTACGTTCGTCTCGGTGGCGATCTGGGGCCTGTCGCGAATGGCGGGTGTCCGTCTGACCGCGCAAACAGTGATCACGCAGGTGGCGCTGGGCGGGGGCTTTGCGCTCGTCGAGAGTGCGATCGTGCTGACGCTGCTGGCGATCTTTGGAAACGATGCCCACCGGCCCGTGGAGATCGCGTCGGTGGTGCTTCCGCACGCAGCCGCAACCGCACTGTTTTCCCCGTTTGGATTCCGCATCGCACAGCGCGTTCACGCCAGCGGGCTGCAGGCTGCAGCGCGGGCTGCTCAAGAGGTTCCGACGCGATGAACTTCTTGGTTCAGCGCTCCGATGTAGGGGAGTTTCGTCGAAGGTATCGCTGGATGATCCTCGTCGTGGTCTCCACGTTCGGGCTCATCGCGGGGCGGCTCGCACAGTTTCAGCTAGTCGAGGGCGAGCTACATCAGAGCCAAGCGCTCCGAAACATCATCGGTCGGATCAATTTGGCGACGACGCGTGGTGTTATCCGCGACGCGCGTGGGCAGATCTTGGCGGCCAACCGGCCCAGCTACAACGTGTACGTCGTGCCGGCGGTGCTGGACATGAAAAAGACGTGGCCCCGCCTCGTGAGGCTCATGGGGCTAGACGAGGACGAGAGCCAAGAGCTGCGTGAACGCATCGTGGCGATTCGCGCTCGTCCGGGCAATCGCAAAACCCAACAGACGCTCCTGAAGGTCGACCTCGATCGGGAGACGGTTGCCGCACTGGAGACGCATGCGGCGGACTTGAAGGGCGTCGACGTAGCGCCGGCACCCGTTCGTTATTACCCGCACGGGAAATTGGCGGCGCACATGCTTGGCTACATGCGCGAGATCGATCCCGATACGCTGACTCGTCTTGAGGGCCGGGGCTATCGCGCAGGCGACCGCCTGGGGGCCGTCGGTATCGAGCGGCGCTGGGAGAGCTACTTACGCGGCCGCCGCGGCTGGCGTCGCGTGCTTCGCGGGGCGCGGCGGAAGCGCAACCGCGAGGCGCTCGAGCAGCGCTATCTCGAAGAGCCACGCCGACTCGACCCGGTTCCCGGCCGGGATATTTCACTCACGGTCGATATCGAGCTTGTGAAGTCGATCGATCGCGCGCTTCGCGGTCAGCTCGCGGGCGCCGTCGCCGTGATCGACGTTCGAACGGGAAGGATCCTGGCTGCGGTCGCCAAGCCGAGCTTCGACCCAAACGTCGTAAGCGGTGGCAAGGGTAAACAAGCCGTCCGCGATGCGTTTAATCGGCTGTACACCGATCCTCTCAAGCCAACCCTCGACAAGACGATTTCCGCTGCCTATCCGCCAGGCTCCACCTACAAGCCTTTTAGCGCCCTAGCTGCTCTTGCCGACGGCGTCATTACGCCCAACCAACAGATAAACTGCCGGGGCGGCTACGAGTTCGGTAAGCGATACTTTCGCTGCACGGGCGTGCACGGCCCGGTGAACCTCCGTCGCGCCATCATCCAATCCTGCAACACGTATTTCTACGCCTTGGGCGAGGGGATTCACATCGACCGGCTCGCCAAGATCGGCGTCGACTTTGGCTTCGGCGTTCGGACCGGCATCGGTATCAACCCTGAGGCCCGCGGCCGCATGCCCACGCGCTCGTGGTACACGCGGCGCTACAGGGGGCAATTCCGGGGTGGCTACACACTGCTGGCGTCGATCGGGCAGGGCGCGACCACGGTGTCAGTGCTTCAACTCACGCTGGCATACGCGGCGCTAGCCAACGGCGGCACGCTGTATCAACCGCAGGTGGTCCGTAGCATCGAGACGTCTGACGGTACCG
>JAUIKB010000216.1 GCA_030430975.1 Polyangia bacterium | reverse complement strand
CGTCGGCATTGTAGCGCACCAGCGCGAAGTCGCCGCTGACATGTCCGGCGGCCACCAGCTTGCCGTCCGCCTGCTGCACTAGCGCATACGCATAGTCGGAAGAACCACCGACGGGTGTGGTGACCTTGCCGTCCGAACCGAACGACGTATCGAGCGACCCATCCGCATTGTAGCGCACCAGCGCGAAGTCGCCGCTGGCATGTCCGGCGGCCACCAGCTTGCCGTCCGCCTGCTGCACCAGCGCATACGCATAGTCGTAAGAACTACCGACGGGTGTGGTGACCTTGCCGCCCGAGCCGAACGACGTGTCGAGCGATCCGTCGGCGTTGTAGCGCACCAGCGCGAAGTCGTAGTTGGCTCCGTTATGAGAGTAGCCGGCCGCGACCAGCTTGCCGTCCGCCTGCTGCACTAGCGCATAGGCATAGTCGTGAAAACTACCGACGGGCGTGATAACCTTGCCGCCCGAGCCGAACGACGGGTCGAGAGTACCATCGGTGTAGTAACGAACCAGCGAGAAGTCAGCGTCGGCACCATTGTCGGAGTGGCCGGCTGCGACCAGCTTGCCGTCCGCCTGCTGCACGACGGACCACCCGATGTCACTTCCCGTGCCGAACCCAAAGTTCGTGCGCGCAATCCCACCGTCGCCGAAGCTCGGGTCGAGGTCGCCTGGGGCGGCGCTAGCCGCAGGCGGAGCGCTCAGTGCGACGAAGGCCACCAATAGGATGAGGCGCGGGTATGTGGGCTGTGTGCAGTTGTTCTGCATCTTGATCTCCTACCGAGGAATGACTCAGTGGCTGAGCAGGATGCGTGCCGGGCACGATGGGGCTTTCTACGCGGCTTCATCGCCTCGCCAGGGAAGCCGCGGGTGCGCACGAGGTTTACAGGCCGGAAGTGCGTGCACGGCGAGAACCAGGGTGGGAGCTTCTCGCTGTGTTTACGCGCTCGGGATGCCCCCGGTTGCCTGAGGCCGCAGCCATCGGTCGCCTGAAAGATGGCTGCCATCCGAGGTATCACTTGCGTCAGGTGGGCAAGGTGAGGCGTGGCAACTTCATGCTTGCCGTACACGAAAGGACTACGGAATCGCGACCCGGACGACGATCTGAGCTACCTCGCCAGGATTGCCGTCGACGTCGAGCCAGCGCACGGAAAGCGTCGTGTCGCCAATGGGGAACTCGATATCTTCGTCCACGGGCATCCAGCTGCAGACTTGGGCGGTCGTTTCCTCCGCGACGCGCGACGGGGCTCCTTGCGTGTCCACGACGCAGGAACCGAGAGAGAATCTGCTGAGTCGGCAAGCGAAATCGTTTAGCGTCTGGCTGATCCCGGGCTCGAACTCGAACGATACGGGCGCGATCCCAGGCACGCCGCCGATTGGCGCGCGTGGATTGTTCGGGTCGACGAACTCGCAAACCTCGGGATTGCCGTCCCCCAGGTCGCTGTCGGCCTGCAGCTGAATGTGTGGTGGTGTCAAGCTCGCACCACCAGTGACGGGAGGGCGCGGCAACAGGGTGCCCGGGCTTTGCGCGCTGCGCCCGGCACGTGCTTCGATCACGATCCGAAACCCGTATCCGCGGGGAACCTCGAACAGCGGCAGACCGTCGACCTGGCTCGCAGGCTCCAGCACGCGCCCCGATGCCGTGGCAAGGCCAAAGTAGGTGATCTCAGGCCCGAACGACCGTGGTGTCGCCGTAGGCGTCGGAGTCGCCGTAGGCCCCACAGAAGACATCGGCGCCGGCGTTGCAGCGCCCGGCAAGCGGATGACACTGGCCGGCCCGAACCTGGTCGGGGTAAGTTCCACCACCGAGGACGCAACGATCCGACCGAACTCGAGATGATGTTCCTCGACGGCAACACCGGCTATGCCGCCCCCGAAGCCGACACGAATCTTCCCGCCGAGCGTCCCTTGCCACGCCACCGACAGTGGTGCGCCATCATCGGGCTCACCCTCGAATCTCTCCGACAGATACGACACGAGTTGTGTTCGGAATGTCGAAGACGCTCCGTATCCCAGAAAGAACTCGCTTATGCCGCCGATCGAAGCCTCGCGCAGCTCGCTCGAACTCGAGACAAAATCCATGTTGCAGTCGATCAAGGCCATCTTGGTGAACAGAGTGGTCGTTCGGCTGATCGGCTCGAGTGCGAAATCGAAGAGTACGGGACCGCTCAGTTCTCTGGCGCATCCCGCATACTCTGCCGTTGGGCCGCCGAGAACCAGGGTTCTATCTCCGTTGTTGGCTCCGGCCAGCGCAGGGTACCCGATGGCACGATAGGACGCCGTGTCGTCGCCATCAGCGGTCGACCGGACCAGCGTTAGCGAGCCGCGGAGCGCGTTGTTCTCGGTCGGTCGGCCCTCTTCGTCGACCGCTACGCAAACTACGAATCCTTGAAACGGATCTTCGGGAACCGGGGGGATGGCGGTTCCGGCATTCGTTGGCCCGCAACCCTCCAGCCCGGCCGCGACACACGTGGAGTCGCTAAAACAGATGACAGTCGAATCCCCCTCGCAGCGACCGACCGCTACCGGAAGATCTGCACGACTCAGCCCGGTGCTCGCCGACCAGTCGAGCGGCTGTCCGGGCAGGAGCCTGACCGGGAAGTCGATCGAGTACGCTTCCGTATGTTGTCTTTCGCAGTTGTTCGAGAAGCAATCCGCGTCGCTGCTGCAATCGTTGCCGGTAATCGTACAACGACTTGGCTTGCCGACGAGTACACAGCTCACATCAACCGGCTCGTTCGCGAGGTTGGTAAGCCGAAGGATGCTGTCGAGGCCGTCTTCCGAATCGTACGCGAAGTACGGAAACATCAACAATGCGGCCTGCTTGCCAGGCCCACCGAGAGTGACATCCTCGGCTGCAGAAGGCCCATGCATCGCTAGCGTTGCGGCGAGCAGAGTCAGCACCAGGTGAACCCGACGCAGCGGACGAGAAGGGAAGATCATGGCAACACTCCACGGAGGTAAATCACGCCGCCGGAGGCTTCGCCGCCAGGGAATACCGGGATGAACGATCCGATGCGCGCCTCGCCGTCGCCGTCTCCACGGACCTCGCGCGCCAGAACCGCAAAGCCCGCCGGAGGGTCCGACCTGGATCGCAGCTCAGTTCGCACGGCTCGGCCATCCAACGCATCCGCCGCCCCGCGCATGAGGTCGCTCAGCAAGATCGTCGTCCCACCGCCGACACTCGCGTCAACCGCAACACGCTGACCGACGTCGTCGGTGGAGGAGACGAGCAGCTCGACGCTACGCACGGGCCCACCATCCAGGTCGATCGAGCAGGGCATGAAGGTGAGCTCCACGTCGAGTGATGCCTCCGATCCGGCGAGGGGCGCACTTCCCGAGCGGCCGTGATCGACCTCCCACGACGACGGGCAGGAATCGTACTCGGTGCGGCCGTCACATCCGGCTTCACTGGTCTCGCCCATGCACAACACGGAGTCACCGTCGTTGTCTTCGAACCCGACTAGCCCGAGGGCCTCGAACCTTGCAGCATCGGCATCCGAACGGCGGACGATCTTACCCGCGCCCGCCAAGCTGTTCGAACCGATCGGCAGGCCGGAGGGAAGCGTCTCCAGGCAGATCATCGTTCCGTCGAAGCCATCGCGCACACCCGCCAGTGCGCCAACGAAAGGCGATAACCCAGCTTGGGGGCAATCGAAGTTGTCGAGGTCACATAGGTCGAAATCGAACGGAACGCGCCCGACAGAAACCACCCATTGCGACGAGGACGTCGGCTGGAGGTATCCGAAGAACCCGACAGTAGACCACCTCATCCCGACTCCACCCGATCGCGCGGGCACTGCTTCCACGTACGCACAGCGTATGGCAGTGACCGAATTCGAGAGGTTGGTAATCTGCAAGTGCGTGTCGACGTCCGCCGTATTGCGCACCATCGGGTAGAGGAGAACCGACGCACCGACTTGCCTGGCGCGGAAGGCCGCGGCCGAGGTCGGGGTAGCGTTTGGCTCGATGCTCGGGGTGGGCGATGGGGCGACGGCCTCGGTCGGTGTCGGCGTCGCGGAAGCGGTTTGAGTTGCCGTCGACGTCGGCGTTGCGGACGGAAAGGCAGTAGGGCTGCGCGTCGCTGTCAGGCTCGCTGTCGCGGTCGCGGTCGGCGACGCAGTCGGAGTCGAGCTTGGTCGAGGAGTCGACGACTCCGCCGGGCGCGGAGTGACGGTCGTCGTGTGACTCGCCGTCGGCGTCAGAGTCGCGGACGGCGAGACAGTATTGCTTCGCGTTGCCGTCACGCTCGCGGTTGGAGTGGCGGTCGTTGATGGCCTCGGGGTCGAGCTTGGTCGAAGAGTTGGTGACTCCGATGGACGTGGCGTGGCGGTCGTCGTCGGCGTCGAACTCGGCGATGACGTCGGCGATGGCGAGCGCGAGGCCGTTGGCGACGGGGTTTGCGTCGTAGTCACGGTGGGCGCAGGCGACGGTGTCGACGTCGGCGAAGGTGTACGGGTTTGCGTTGCGGACGGTGTCTGTTTCGGCGTTGGTACGGCGGGACAGCCATTCAGGGCATGCGCGACGGCCCGCACGATCTCGTCGACCGTCGCTCGGCCGTCTCCATTGGCATCGATCTCGGGGCACGTCGGAACCAGCTCATCGCCCAGCGCGATGATCACCGCGCGTACGATCTCATCGACCGTAATTCGGCGATTGCCGTCGCAATCGCCGACACACGCGAAGGCAGGGACACCCGATGCTAGGACGGCGAGAAGACCGACCGAGAGAAACCAAATTCTGATCATCTGCAGACACACGCTGTTCCGATCTCGGGCAACTACCGCACTACGCTGACCCGGCCGAGGATCGTCGTTGCGGAACGGGGTCATGCAACGAATTCCGCTGAGTGCGTGATCAACGAGAGCACCGACGGCGTCAACCGACCTTTCCATCGAAGCGCGCAGCCTGGAGGCGGATCACAACCCGCCGCGGACTGCACGTGCTTTGTCGATGCTGGACTTACCTGCAAGGTCGACGGCACCAGGGCCGAAGTACACTTGCCATGCCGCGCCTAGACTGGTCGCGTGCGCGGACGACGACCAGTAGAACGACGAAGCGGTGCAGCTACATGTCGTTACTGTGCACCCTCCGGCACATCCGGTGTCGAACGCACTGTACGTAGAAGGTCCTACGACCTCGAGGTTGACCAGACTATACAGCTCCATGCTGTTCGGGATCCGCCAGTCGGTGTAGCCGGCGAAGCCATCACACGAGCCCGCTCCAGCCCCAGTGCAACAGGGATCGGGATCGCCGCTGCCCTGGCAACCGGATTCGTCGCCGTTCAATACAGCGAGGAACGTCGTCGTAATCGTTCCGTCCATCTCGTCGGGCGAGCCTGTCGACCACGCGAAGGATCTATCCTTGTCGTGGACCGACTCGTCGTCGCTCTTCTTCTCCCACATCAGTCGCGTCACGTTGTCGGTGATCGTTCCATCGCCGTTGTCGGTGAACGAGCGCGCAGCACCCGCCCCGATGTCGCCGTCCGAGCCGCTGCCGTAGGCCGTCGTCTGGCCAGTTGCTGGAAGGACCCGACCACTCGCGACAGGCGGCGGGCCGCAGGCGATGTCGGCGACGCCGTTCATGTCCCGGTCGATCTGTGCTTGGAAGCCACTGGCCACGCCTGCTGCGTCCGTATACTTGGGCTCGCTCGCGTCGAGCGCCGCGATGGCGGTGGCGATGGCGCCCAGCCACTCCGGCGCTCGCGGGTACTCGACCGCGACCTGCTGCAGCGCCGTGCAGACCGCAGCCTCGTCCGCGCAGGCGATCCACTCGCTCACCGTGTCGAGATTGCCGTCGCCGCTGAATTCGCCACAGTACGCGCCCAGCGCCCCCGCCTGCAGCCCGGCCGCGTCGTTGGGGTCGAGCGCCTCGGCGGCCGTGTGGTCCGCTTTCGTGTTCGGGTCCGTCGGGTCGCAGGCCTTCGCCACCTTCACCGCGAACTTCGCCGCCAGCGTCTTCTCCGGCGCCTCGCTGTTGGTGATCTTGCTGAAGCTCGACGCGCACGCCTTCGCCGCGTCAGAGACCGGATCGCCCTTGGCGAGCACCTCGCCGGCGATCTTGCCGAGGCACTTTGAGACCGCCTTCTGGATGCCCTCCGCCAGCTTCGTCGTCTCCTTCGCCAGCGTCTTCTCGCACTTCGCCAGGCTCTTGCCCGACTGTGCCGACGCCACCGGCACGACCCCAATCATTCCGACCACGGCCAGAAAGAATACCCCTCGAAAGTGCATAGCTGTGTCCAACTCTTCGGCTGAGATCTCGCCCGTTTCCACAACACGCACGAGCGCCTCGCCGGCTTTGCCGAGTTCCTGCGATCACGTTTGCGGATGACCGCGGGTGCCCGTAGCGCTGCTCCTCGCCGTGCGAACCGCCCCAGCTAGAGCAATTAGTTCGCCATGGGCCAGCCGGCCTGGATGAGAACGGATGCCGATGGATGAGCCGGCGGCGGGTGCAAACTTGCTTCACACTCGAGGACGTGAGGTTTACGGCCGCGTAGCTGGCCCCCGGCGCTGATCACCTACGAGCGGTGCAGCTTGAGCCCCAAAGTGCCTCGGTCGCAGCGACATAGCGGAGACGAACTGACACCGCCGTAAGCCGCACGATCGCCGACACGGTGCTTCCGGTTGGAGTCGTTGCTTTTCCCGGCCTGGACAGGCTCCAGACCAGATTTCTGCGGTGGTACACGGTAACCAACGGCGAACTGCATCTGATTCCAGGGAGTTGGGGATGCGCTCGCTGTCCCTGCTTCCCATGCCAAGCGACGTTGATAGAAACCCCAATTTGTCCGGCAAACTCCGAATTCTTAGCGTACAAGACAATACGGAACTGGTCGGGATCCTACCTTCTCGCACTTCGCGCAGCCCGGCGTGCAACTGCTATCGAACTCCGATGGCACACACGGAGACGTTTCACACGGAAACTCTTCGGGCAAGAGTATCGTCTGCAGCTCCGCAAACGTTGGCAGGCACCAGTCGTTCGCCCCGGCAAAGCCAGCCCCCGGATTCAGCCCGTCGCGCAAGAACGTTGCGTATGCCGTGCCGTTGCCGTCAAACGGCGACCCCGTGCTCCCGGTTCGAGCCGAATCCTTGTCGTGGATGTCGCCCGATCGCGGACGATGAGATGGACGTGGTTGGACGTCGCCGTTTAGTCGAGCACGCACTTGCACGCGAACACGACGGTGCGGGCAGACGACAACCGGCGGCTGGAGCACCTGTGCCGTTACATCCTGCGGCCGCCGCTGGCGCAAGACGCATTGGAGCTGAGGCCGGACGGCAAGGTGCTGCTGCACCTGCGCCGCCCGTGGATGCCTGCCCACCGAAGCCTTGGCGTAGGTGGGCGACGGGACACGGGCGATCCGCTTCGAGCCGAGCGAGTTGCTGGAACGGCTGGCGGCGATGGTGCCACGGCCGCGGGTGAACCTGCTCCTCTACCACGGCGCGTTCGGCCGCGGGGGTGCGCGCGCACGGCGTGGCTGGAGCGGGGCGACGATGGCGCCAACCAGGCCGCGGCGGCGGGTCCGGCTTCGCGGCCCGTGCCGCAAGGCGAACCTCGCGGGGCGGCGTCGAGCAGCCGTGCAGGCGAAACGTCGCAATCCATGGGCCGCGGCGCTGGCGAGGTACCACCGACGCCGCGACCACCGCCGGGGCCAAGCTACGCACGGCCGCGCCATGTGGCGTGGGCTGACTTGCTCCGGCGGGTGTTCGAGTTGGACGTTCTGGCATGCCCCGACTGTGGCGGACGCCTACGGCTACCGGCGACGATCGAGGCCTGTCCGCCGAAGCCGTGGCGAAGGCGGAAGCCCGCAGTGGTCGCGCGGATCCTCGATCACCTCGAGCTCCCCGTAGCAACGCCGCAGCCTGAGCCCCCGTGACCGCTCAGCTGGCTACCGGGCCTCGGCGTGGACGAGTTCTGGAGCGACTGAGTTCCGGCATCCGGCTTGGCGCAGCCGAGCTGCGCCGCAGTGCGCCCAAATCGCCTGCAGTTCAGGGTTGACGGCACGTTCGCGGGCCGGATACAGCTCCGCCAGGGTGGCAGCCGGCGGTGCGAAGCGAGAAATCTGCCGAGCCGCGACCCTCTGAAGCACAGGAGGCGACGTCCGATACTTGGTCTAATGACGAAT
>JAUIKB010001183.1 GCA_030430975.1 Polyangia bacterium | reverse complement strand
CCGCGGTGTTGGTATTCCAGCCGCTCGCGACCAAAACCAGCTCGTCCGTTGCCGGCAACAGGGTGTCTTCAATCGTTCCATTGCCGTTGATGTCGCGCAGTCGGTACAGCTCGCCATCGTCGTACGCCATCGCGTAGTAGTCGCCGGTGCTCCAGTCGTACGCGCCGGAGTAAAGCTGTTTGCCGGCGATGGTCACGTAGGTCGAGCGCGTGTTGTCGGCGCGCATGATCGAGACTTCGTTTTGGACGCCGGCGGACCCGTCGTGGACGAAGTGCGTGTTGTTGGGTCCAAACACGATTTCGTCGACGTCCGCCCAGCCTGTCGAGCTGTAGGTCGTCTGGGTGCCGCCGGGCGTGACCTGATACACAGCTGCGCCGGTATCGCTCACGATCATGTTGCCAAAGCAGTTGAAGTCGAAGCCGGCGGCGTTGCTCGCTGAGCCGGGCAGCGTGCTGAGTGGGTTCGGGTTGGTGACAGAGGTCGGCACCAGGGTTCCGTCGAACGCGAACTTGAGGATCGGTCCGGGGTTGGTGTTCGTGGTTACCACGTGGATGCGTCGGACACCGTCGGCATCCATGCCGATCTTCAGGTCGCTCAAAATCCCGACGAAGTTACCGACGTTGTTCGCGATGCGGTTGTGGGTATCGTCGGTCCGCAGCTCGTACAGGTCACGACCGGCATCGCCGATGACGTACACGTTGCCGGTAGCCGGATCGACGTCGAGGCCGTGCAGGGTGCCGGCGGACGCCCCGCCCGACGTGCCGTCAACCGTGAGCGTGACGCTCCGTTCGATCGACAGGCCCGACGGCGGGGCCGGTGGCACGTTGATCGGGTCGACTGTGATGGTCTGGGCGTTCGCTGCCGCGGCGCTGAAGAGGATGCTCAGGCAAACTCCTGAAGCTAAGTATGTACGCATGCTGTCTCCGTGGAAATCGGGCGCTAATGTGATCATCGCGTGCGTAGTATGGACGTCGTCAACACGCAACAGCGGGCCGCACCGAGGAGCACCTGGACCCGATTCACCGAATGATTCCGGACGATCAACTCCGAACAAGTGAGTCAGGTGTTTCGCTGTTGTGTGGGTTCTGGCCAACAGTTGACCAACTGCGGTGTGCGTCTATTGTCTCCTCCGCGCCGCGATTCGGGCGTCATGAACCACCGGCCACGGCCGGAAGGAGCCAAGTATGGAAGAGTTCGTTCAGGGTCTCATCGCTAAAACCGGTATCAGCGAAGAGCAGGCCCAGCAGGTCATCGCTTTTCTAAAGGAGAACGCTCACAAGGTGCCCGAGCTTCTCGGCACCGACGCGGGCAAGGCGCTCACGGACAAGCTTCCGGGCGGCCTCGGTGGACTTCTGGGCGGCGACTGAGACAGCGGACCCCGGCGCGCGTGTTCAGGCGCGCGCGCCCGCCTGAACAGCGGCTCGTTACGACTTTTCGCCGAAACCGTCGAGCCGCTGCCGGTCGAAGATCACCGTCACGTCATCCCAGTCCGAGTCGGTGCCGCTCTGGTCTATTGCCG
>JAUIKB010000215.1 GCA_030430975.1 Polyangia bacterium | reverse complement strand
TCTTCTCGAGCGGTCCCTTCCAACCCTTTTCGACGTTGGCGAGCATGGCGGCACTCAGATCGCGATACGTGATGGCACCGACCGGTGAGTGCGTCTTGAGCTTCATGAACGCTTTGAGCATCGGCTCGTTTAGCTCGGGAAGCTTCAATTCCTCCTGCGCGCGCGCGGCCCACTTGACGTCTTCATAGTCTTTTTCTTTGGGGGCTGCGGCGTAAGCCTCGAAAGCCTTCTTCAGGGCGGGGGCAGTGCGCTTGTCGCGGAATGAGGCGAGCAGTTTGATGAGCGACGTGCGGGTTTTGGTGTCCAGCTTGTCGTGATTTTCCACGTACGTTTTCGTGAGCGGGTCGATGACCTGGTTGAGGAGCTTTTGCACCTCCGGGTTCTTCATGTCCTTGTTGGCCTTAGTAACGGCGTCTTCGAAGAACTGCTCGAGCCGCTTGATGGCCCGTGCGCGCCACGCGACGTCGTCTAACTTTTCTACCCAGTAGTCGGGTTTCGATTCGTCTTTGCATCCGACTACGGCGGTTGCCAGGGTTGCGGTGGCAACCACTGACGCAGTGCCGAATGTAAGCGAGCGGATGAGCGACGCGATAGTGCGCGTGGAACGGAGCATCTTGGGTCCTCCCAAAAAGACTTCGCCGGACGTTCGGCGTTGGAAACACACCGTCTAGACCGCGGCCACCCGCAGTCCTTCTGATGCGCCGCGGACGGTACGCTTTCCCCGTCGTCGATGTCAATTCGACCCGACAGGCGCTGTGATCTGACGACGCTAACTATGCGGCTGGATGCGCGCACGTCACAGTGCGTCATTCGAGGGACTCGCACTTGTGCGCTCACGGAGCAGAAAAAGAGCTTTAGTTACAGGTGCTTAGCCACAGGCGCCCGGGGCGAAGGTGGTTCATCCCAGGATCATGCCCTCATCGAGAAGTTCGCCCGACTCGAATCGCCGGAGGTTCCAGCGCCGCAGCAACGGCGAGTCCGACTCATCCGCGATCGAGTCCGCGAGCAGCTTGCCCATCACTGGCGCCATCATGAAGCCGTGCCCCATGAAGCCAGACACCTGAAAGAAGCCCGGACAGCTGTCTACGGTGCCGACGATCGGGTTTCGATCGGGCGTCAGGTCGTACAGGCCTGCCCACTGGCGAAGCAGCTTCACCCCGCCGAGCACCGGGCAGACGCTCGTCAAGGCGCGCGCATACAGGGCGAGAAAGCGATGCGAGGAGTCTTGATTCGTGCCGATGGGTACGCGCTCGTTGCTGATGCCGCCGACGATCTCTCCTCGCGTCGACTGAGAAAAGTACAGTCCACTGCTTAAGTCTGCGACAAGCGGGGTAAGCCAGGGCTTTAGCGGTTCGGACGAACAGATTTCGTGACGATGAGGCCTGTTCGGCAGCTCGACGCCGACCATAGCGCTGACTTCGGGGCTCCAGGCGCCAGCGGCGTTGACGACGCGACGACACCTGATCGAGCCGGCACTCGTGTGCACCGCCGAAATGCCAGCGGCGTCGCGCTCGACGTCGACAACATCCGTGAACGTGAACACTTGCACGCCAGCCTTGCGGGCGCCTTCGGCGTAACCCCAAACGAAAGCCCAGGGGAACACCACCGCGTCATCCGGATTGTAGCTCGCGCCGCAAATCTCGGGGTTGGCGAGTTCAGGCACTAGCTTGAGCGTTTGACGCCGCGAGAGCATTCTCGTGGCCAACCCACAGCGGTTCTGCAGCGCGACGTTGCTCTCCAGCGCTGACCGGTCCTTCTCGCTGCGCGCCAGGAACAGATAACCGCCTTGTCTCATCCACGTGTTAATTTTGTGCTCGCGCGCGAATGCCCGGCAGATGTCGAGGCTGGCCCGCATCAGTCGGATGTTGGTTTCACTCGACCACTGCGCGCGAACCCCGCCGCCGTTGCGACCGGACGCTCCCCCGCAGAGGTATCCGCGCTCGAGCACGACGATGTCCCGAAAAACGTTACGTTTAGCGAGGTTGTAGGCCACGCTCAGCCCCATGATCCCGCCGCCGATGATCACGACATCGGCGCGGCTGGGCGGGGTATCAGTCGTCGCCTTTACGGAGCTTTTCGATGAAGTCTTCATGCAGGCGTCCGTTGGTGGCGAGAATTCCCGTGTCGTTAACCAGGCTGCTGGACCGGTAGTCGAAGCGCTGGCCGCGAATATCCGTCATGGCGCCGCCAGCGGCATGGATGATCGCATCCGCCGCGCAGACGTCCCAGAGCTTCCCGGCGCCGAACGGTGCGATCCACCCGTCGGCATCGCCGCTGGCGATGGCGGCGCCTTTGAGCCCAGCGCTGCCCAGGTGCGTAACCTGGCGTACGCCCAGCATTTTGACGCCTCGCTCGACGTCCTTGGTACGGTGTGACCGCGAGCCGACCAATGTAGCGAGGTCCGCTCGATCGACGTCCGAGACGTTAATCGGGGTCTGCTCGCCACCTGACGTTGCACAGTACGCTTGTTCGCCAACGACGCCGGTCCAACACTTGTTCGTCACCGGAGCGACCAACACGCCCGCGACGGCGGTATCGCCTTCCACGAGTCCGATCATGACGACAAACTCGCCGTTGCGTTTGACGAATTCCTTCGTGCCGTCGAGAGGATCGACGAAGAACACGCGGTCCGACTTGCGAAAGTCTTGGTACGTTTCCGGCGCGCTTTCCTCCGCTACGATCGGGATGTTGGGAAACGCCGTTGCGAGCTGCTCGCAGATCAGGTCGTTACAGCGTTGGTCGGCGATAGTGACCGGGTCGTCCTTACCCTTGAATTGAACGCTGAAATCGGTGCTGTAGATCTCGTTGATGATGGCCGCGGCATCGCGCGCGGCGCGCGTCATGACGTCGACGATTCGGCTGTACTCGCTCATCGCAGCACGCCGACATCTCGCAAGCGGTTGTTGAGCTTGGTGAGCTGCATGGCGGTCAGGTATGTGTCGGTACGGCCGGCTTCGCGAACGAGCTGGTCGAGCTGCACGATGTTGCGCGGACCGAGGACCGCGGACGTGACCTGTTCCGTGGCCAGGACGAATCGGAGCGCTACGGCACGCATCGTCAGGACGTCACCGCCGACCAGGGATCGCAACGCCTCGAGCTGGTTAACGCGCCGTCTCAGATCGGTTGGCGTCCAACGTTCGGAGCGATGGTCCTCGTCGGGGAATTCACGGTTGAACGACCAGTGCCCCGCCAGCAGTCCGTGGGCAAGCACCGAGCGGGCTAGCACACCGACATTCTCCATGCGGATATCTTCCTCGAGTTCGGTTAGGTCCTCGGACAGGAAAGCATTGTACGCGAGCTCCAAGACCTGCGCCCCGTGCGCAATGGCTTCTCGCCCGACCTCGGCGCTGCCGGCGCTGACCCCCCACGCTTTGAATGCGCCGGAAGCTGCCAGCTCTCGCATGGTCCGACAGGCGTCATCGCGCTCGACGGTCGAATGAGACGGGTTATGTAGAAGCACCACATCAGGTGTTCGCCCGAGTCTCTCGGCGCAGGCGTCGATGCGTTCCCGCAGGAACTGCGGCTTGAAGCACTTCCGAGCGGGTTCATTGTCCCGGTCCGTGCCCACCTTGGTGACGATCACGCACTTTGGGTCGGAGCCGACTTTCTCGCCCAGGCGCCGCTCCATCGAGCCGTTTCCGTAGACATCTGCCGTCTCGAAGGTGGTGATACCCAACAGCCGCGCGCGTTCGATCACCTTGTCCTGCACGGCTTCGGACACCTCACCGTAGCCGTCGCCGGATAAGCCCCACGTGCCGAGCGCCATGTTGGACACGGTCAGTTTGGTCGCTCCGAGCTCAAGCCGTTGCATGGCGACCTCATAGCACACGCGCGTCCGCTACCTGTCGGGGACAGCGAGGCCGTGCTCGACCAGCAGCTGTGTGTTGTCGAGCACCTCGTCGGCGGGGGCGTAGCGCTGGAGCGCTCCGGCGGCGACGACGCCGACGTGCCCGCCGAGTTCGCGAGCGGCGGCTAGATCGTGGGTGGCTACAATCAGCGAGGCGTTTACGTTCAGCAAACAGTCGAGCACTTTCCGGCGTGCCACAGCGTCCAGGCTTGCGGTCGGCTCATCGATCAACAGGACGGCTGGGTCGACGGCGATCGCCGTCGCGATCGCCAGGCGCCGCTGTTCGCCGAGGCTCAGGGCAGCCGGCTGTCGATCGGTGTAGTCGATCAGCCCCACCGCATCGAGCGCAGTGCGGACCCGATCGCCGATGTCAGCGGAGGCGACGCCGCGTTGGCGGGGGCCGAACGCGACTTCCTCGTCGACGCTGGCGTGGAAGAACTGATACTCAGGCTCGCTGAACACGAATCCGACGCTGGCGCGGATCGCGTCCGCGGTCTCCTTGGACAGCGTGACGTCTCCGTAGCGAATCGTTCCGTCGAAGGGCAGCGCGGCTACGGCGGCTAGCAGCAGCGTCGTCTTGCCCGCGCCGTTGGCGCCGATGAGAGCGGCGGTGTGCCCAGAATCCAAACGAAAGGAAACGTCCGACAGTACGCTGCGCCGTTGTTCGCGATGTACGGTGACGCGGTCAAATTCGACCGCGGTCAATGAACAGCTCGAACGATCAGCTGGGTCGCGATGGCGGCGAGCGCACAACTTGCTGCCGCAGCGCGATCGGCAGCCGTCATGGCGATCGCTCC
Organism: Polyangia bacterium; assembly: GCA_030430975.1. Taxonomy (GTDB): domain Bacteria; phylum Myxococcota_A; class Polyangia; order Polyangiales; family Polyangiaceae; genus JAUIKB01. The sequence goes on along the minus strand of JAUIKB010000215.1, from coordinate 3,479 downwards.
CGTTGCGGCAGAGCCGCGCAACGTCAGCGCGAGCTCGAGCTTTTCTGCGCGTCGCGAGCTCCGGACCAATAGCGACGCCAGCACGTCCGGGCCGATCATCCCCGTAGCTCCCCTGAGTTTCCGTGCTAGCAGCAGCCTGCGGCCCTCCTCCCCGAGCTGTGTGAGCTGACGCATCATCACCGAGATGATGCTCGACAGTTTCGCTGGCACGCCGATCCCGCGCATGGCAGGGCCCAGCTCGGTGGGCTTCAGCGTCGCGGCGAAGCAGAGTGCGGTCGCCGAAGCTAGCAACGCGCGACCTCCGCGCGCGAGAGCAGCTGAGGCGCCGACGCTGAAGTAGAACGGTCCGACGAGCGCGACGACGACCAGGCTCGCGTACGCGAGTCGCCGCAGGAACGGACGCGGGGCTGGCGCGATGGCTATCGCCGCAGCGCCGAACAGAATGGCGCTCGCGAGCGTCCCGGCACCGCTGAGCGGACAGGTGGCGATGCCGATGACCAACGCGATGCAGCACAGCAGGCGTCCTGGTGCCGTCGTGATTCGCGAGAGCCAGCTATCAGGTCTAGCGTTGGTGCCGTCAAAGGCGCGAGCGTTCATCGCTCATCTGTCCAGTCGGGTGACGACCACCTCGAGCGCATCTGGCAGCTCACTCGCGAACGGAATGCAGGCGGCGACGAGCACAGCGCCCAGCAGCGCCCAGCGCATCACCGGCGGGGCTACTGAAGAGGACGTGGTGCGCTCGAACAGTGTCGGCGAGTAGCGACGAAGCCGCGAAACCGCCGTCGCCGTGAGCAAGCCTTCGATTACGCCCGCTGCTGACTGTACGCCGACGAGCCAGCCGAACGTCCACCTGGGCGCTCCGCTGATGTACACGAGGACCGCCGCCAAGACGGCGGCGCCCAGTGCGTTGCCCAATGCGACGCCGACGGTTGCGGCGAGTCCCAGCCGCGTTCCACGCGCCAACGCCGAGCGCGTTGCGTGCACTGTCAGGCACGGGATCGCCGCAATGGTGACGACGTTAGCCCCGAGCACCGTCAATCCGCCGTCAGCTAGGAACACGGCTTGGATGATCAACACCGCAGCCATGGTGAGGATCGCTCGCCATGGCCCCAGCACCAACGTCAGCAGGCCGGCGCCGATCACGTGAGCGCTCGCGCCCGGAACGAGCGGGACGTTCACCGCCTGCGCTGCGAGCACGAACGCGCCGAGTGTCCCGGCCCAGGCGATCTGTTGCGCTTCGGTTTCGGTCGAGCGGCGTACGGCATACGCCACAACGCCAGCGCCGGCGGCGTTGAGCGCTACCAGCGTCGGAAAGTGACTGACGATCCCGTCTGCGAGATGCACGCCGCGAGGCTACTCGTCCGTCGCGAGTGGTGCCACAAATTTTGATGAGCGTGTCACGCGCTAGCGCTTGCGTCGGGTCCCTGGTTTCCTGGCGGCTCCGCTCGTCCGGGTCCTCTTGGCGGTCGCGGCTTTTCGGCCTTTTGGCGCGCCGGCTTTCTTGGCCGGCGGCTTTTTGGCTGTGGCCTTTTTGGCCGCCGCCTTCTTGACTGGCGCCTTTCGAGTCGCTGACTTGCGCGTCGTCTTCTTAGCGGGGGTCTTCTTGGCGGCTGACTTGCTAGCGGCCTTCTTGGCGGCTGACCCGCCAGCGGCCTTCTTGGCGGCTGGTTTCCGCGGGCTTGCCTTACCGCTCGACTCAACGGCGGTCTTTCTTGTCCGCCCAGCGCTCGAAGAACTCTTGGACTGTACTGTTCGAGGGGCGGGCTTACGCCGCGACCCGGAGGAAGCGGCGCTCTGACCGTTAGATAGTTTCTGCGCGGAATCGGTCGACACGGCGTCCGGTTCCGGGTGGTTCATGAAGTAACGAGCCATCGGCCCCAGATACTTCTTTATCCAGCCGTGGTGGTATTGTTCGCCCTGGCCTTCTGGAATGGCGCCGTGGGAGATGATCACCCGCGTTCCGCCGCCCGCCGGCTTGAACGTCACCTCGATCGTCGAATCTTCGGCGTCGTCCGGGAAGTCGCTGGTGCGCCAAGACTGCAGGATGCGTACGCCGCGCTCGAGTTCCAGGTTCTTGCCGGTGATGTAGCCGCCGTGTGCGGTGAACTTGCTACCGGTGCGACTTGTGATGTGCGCCTCTGCTCCGGTGATCGCCGAGTGTTGATCAGCATCCAGCCATGCCCGGTAGATACGCTCTGCTCGAGCCGGAATAACCGCCGATACGCGAATGCGCTCCAGTCCCATTTCGTCAACTCTCCAGTCCCTGCTGTGACAGTCGTCACCGTCCTGTCCAGGGCGTCGGCAGTACAGCACACTTCAAATCGCTTGTCAGAATCAGCCTCCGCCGATCATCAACACCGCTGGCATTTGCGTCGCCAGCAGTGCTAGGTCGGCGTCGTGACGAAAGCGTACCCCTACGAGAACGCGCCTCGCCTGCCGGACGGTGAGGGCATCGACCTCCGGGCCTTGGTCACCTGTTCGAACCGAGTTGAGCTCGAAATCGGCCCGGGCCGCGGCTGGTTCATGGTCGAACGTGTCGAAGCGGACCCTGGCGTAGCGATCGTCGGCCTAGAGGTACGTCGCAAGTGGGCTCAAACCGTGGACGAGCGACTCGCGCGACGCGGCTTTGGCGACCGCGCTCGAGTCTTCGCAGAGGACGCAAGGCTGGCACTACACAGGCTGGCAGACGGGTGTGTTGACCGGGCGTATGTCCACTTCCCCGATCCATGGTGGAAGAAGCGACACCAGAAGCGCCTCGTGGTGTGCGCCGAGGTTCTCGATCAGCTCGGTCGGGTACTACCGCAGGGCGGAGAGCTGTTTGTTCAAACCGATGTTCAGGAGCGCGCTGAGAGCTATGAACAGCTGATCTCCGCGCACCCGTCGTTCAGTGCCGTGAACGCCGAGCCCTGGATCGATGATCACGAGTTCGTGGCCCGCAGCCCGCGCGAGCGCAAAGCGATCGAGCACGGTTTGCCGGTATATCGGCTCTATTACGCGCGGTTGTAACAGGACGGGTCCCTCGGGGCGCGTGCCGCCTATGGGCGATCGCGCAGACGCGATCCGGTTGGTGGCCCCAGGACGATGAACAGGGACGCAGTAGCGCGCCAGCGACAGATCGGGTGGCTGACAGAATCGCATCGCGAAGTGAGATGACATATGGACCAAACGGCCAAAGTGCGGGTACCCTCGGCTCAAATGCGGCTGAGGATTCTCCTTTGTTGTGCGCTCGGGCTTACATCGCTGCTCGGATGTGCCACCTATCGCGAAGACTTGAATCGCGGGCAGCGTCTCTATGACGAGAATCAGTACGACCGCGCCCTGGCGATCTGGCGCAGCCTCGACGAGGATCGCGACTCTCTAAGCCTCACCGATCAGGCACGGTACGCCTACCTGCGCGGCATGACCGACCTGAGCCTGGGCTTCAAGAGCGATGCCCGCCACTGGCTTGCGATCGCCAAGGCTATCGAGCAGGAGCATCC
>JAUIKB010000214.1 GCA_030430975.1 Polyangia bacterium | reverse complement strand
GCCGCTGCCGCTCGAGCCACCGCTGCCGCTCGAACCGCCCGCACCGCTCATCGCACCGGAGCCGCCGGCACCAGACGCCCCCCCGGTCGACCCGCCGCTGCCACCACTACCGGCGGACGCACCGGAGCCACCCGTACCGCCACTGGCCCCACCCGATCCGCCACCGCCCCCGGCTCCACCAACAGCTCCGGCGCACACCCCGAAGCAGTCAGCCTCGTTTTGTCGTCGGCATAAACCAGCGACGCAGTCACCGCTATCTACGCATTGGTTGGCGCTCGCGGTTCGACAGGTGCCGTCGCAACACCAGATTAGATCATCGGCGTTCTCGCGCGTCGATTCGCAATCCGACGGTTGCGTGCACTCACAGTTCGCCTGGCAAACCCCGACAGTGGCACCCGGTGCGATGCAGCACCGTTCTGCGGTGGGGCATGCAGCGTCTGTGTCGCAGCGTTGCACCACCGCGGCGTCGTCTGCAGAATCGCAACCGACTGCTGAGCCGATCCCGACTAACGCTACGAGCGACCATGTGGAAATATTGCGTGCAAACCCTCTCCGAACAACCATGCTGACAAACTACGACCCGAGAGCGAAAAGGCTCGGGTGATAGATTGGGGAGGCTCAAAAAGATGAATTAAATCAGGCCTTTGAGCCTGGCTCGCCGGACAGCTTCGTCGCGCCCCTGAGCGTGCAACTTCTCGTACACCTTCTTGATGTGGGAATGCACGGTATGCGGACTGATGTCGAGCTGACGAGCCGCGTCCTTGTAGGTGAGCCCGCGTTCGAGCAGCATCAGGACGTCTCGCTCGCGCGCTGTCAGCAGGTAGTCCTCCGCGATGGCAGTCTCTTTTTGAAACACCCGGATGACCGACCGGGCAATGCTTGGACTCATCGGCGCCCCCCCAAGCGACAGCGTGCGGATTGCCCGTAACAGCTCGTCTGGCTTGGCCCCCTTGAGGATATAGCCAGTGGCCCCAGCGCGTAGCGCAGCGAACACGACATCGCGCCCTTCCGAGATGGTATGCGCCATCACCTCGCAGATGGGGCGAAGCGACTTGACTCGCATGATCAGCTCGGGGCCGCTCATGTCCGGCAACCCCAGATCGACCAACACTACATCGGGGTCCAACTCAGAAAGCGCCTCCAACAGCGGCTCGCCGCTATCGTACGCACCAAGCACCGTCAAGGTGGGCTCGGCGCCGAACACATCGAGCAATACACCGCGATAGATGGGATCGTCCTCTACCAGCGCCAGCTTGAGCGCGCGTTCATCGGTCGTTGTCATAGCGAACCGGCAAGGGGACCATCAGCTCCAGCCTAGCAGTGCGTGCGGTGTGGTCGACGTCCAAGTTCAGCTCGCCGTGGAGTTCCTCCGCTCGACTCCGCATGTTCTTCAAACCGGCACCGCGATTCACGCCGACTGACGCCTGGTCATCACTGCGCACGCCGCTGTTGGTAACGACGAGTCGAAGCGCGGTCGCGTCAACGTCCAACGTGACGTGAACTCGCGGCGACTCGCTATTCTTGACTGCGTTGGTGACTGCCTCTGCCAACACGCGCAGGACGTGAACGCACAGATACGGGCTCGGCGGACCGGCATCGCCGATCCGTACATCCACGGTGCATTCACCGTCTGCGGCTTCGGTCGTTTGACGGGCGATGAGCTGCACCTCCGCCTCCAACTCCGCCCAGCGCCGTTCGCCCTCGTCGAGTCCGTGCATGAACGTGCGGATCTCACGGTTACCTTCCGACGCGAGGGCGCCAATCGTGTGAAGCGCACGCTCGGGGTGGCGCGCGCTCGATAGCATCGAGATCGTCGTCGTGATGCGCCCCAGCCCGTCGTGCAGATCGCGCAGCAGCAATGCTCGCTCATGCGCGGTGTCAGCCAGCTTTGCAGCGAACTGGTCGCGCTGAGTGCTGACGGCCGCTAAACGACGCTGGAGTACTACACCGCTGGCGATGACCAAGCATAGAGTACCCCAATGAGCGATCGGGTTAGCCGCTACGATCAGGCCCAAGCTGAGCAACAGGTCGCGCACACCAAAGGCCGCCGCCAACGCGATGCCAACCGCGTAGATGCGGGCGTTGCTATCACCCGCGCGTACGTGACGAGCCGTCATGCCGACCACAAACACCCACTCGACGATGTAGATTGCGCGCAGTGCAGCCAAAAAGGGGTTCGTCCAACGGCTTGGCGCCTGCCCCACCAGCAGCGCAATGCCGCCGACGGCAATCGCTGCGTTCAGCCACAGCAAGCGCCTCAGCCAACGCGAGTCCGGCGCGAAGGTGGCTCTGAAGAACTGAACAAACCCCACACCCACTCCGCCCAATCCGACGGCCCAAAGCGCCAGCCAAAAACCTGGCGCAGGGTGCAACAGATCGCGAACCCGGGAATAGAACACCGTCCAGCAAGCGATAGCGATCAGCCAGCCTCCGTATCCGAGAAAGGCTGCGCGGTCGACGCCCGCCAAACCGACGCCGACCGCCGCGATGCCGGTCGCGATGAAAATCAGCACCAATGCCAACCGCGGAACGTCGTCGCGCAGCATTCGCTCGACGAGCGCTTGGCGACTGCCCAGCAACATCGCTCCCCGCATGCCGGTTTTGCTGTAGTCCGAGACGATCCGCAGTCTAAGCCAACGACCTTTGGCGTTCGGCGGCAGGTCGACGAGATGAAACGCGCGGGCCGCAGCGTACGGCCCGTTGTCGCCACCGATTCGCGCGCCATCGAGGTACGCGTCGAACTGCGTGTAGATCGGGGGAATCAACACCGTAGGTGCGTCGCTCGAAATCCGCACGGCGATCCAAATAGTATCGCCGCCCCGAGTCGGAACGCCCGTGATGTCAGCGCGTTGCTGCCACGTGTTCGGCGGCGAGCCTGTCCATTGCGCGCCGGCGTCGCCCCACTGAAAATAGATCGGTCCTCTGAGCTGCTCGGTGGCTGAGCATGGCGTGGCGACCAGCAGCACGCTGGCGACGGCGAGTATCAGCGCAAGCCAAGGCCCGCTGCGCCGTCTCGGATGGCCCCCCGTCATGACACAGCCATACTACGGTCCCGTGCTCTCAGGTGGCAGTCGCCGCTTTCCGCGAGGGCTGTTGGCTCAGCGACTCACGCGCTCCCTGCTCTGGGCCAACGCGTCCGCTCCGCTGCGTTCGTGCGCTTGTCAGAATTTCATCGACGGCGCTTTTTTTGGGTCACGCTCTGGAAGGTCGCTCGTCCTGTCTTCAAAAGGAGCGACACAATGATCGAATTTTTCAAAATGGGCGGGTTTCCGATGTGGTTTGTGCTGGCGTTTGGCGGTCTCACGCTAGCGGCGGCGGTCAGCTTCGCGCGGCGACCGATGGAGCGCCAGGTCGGCATGATCCGGGGGATGTCGATCGCCACGGTGTTCGTCATCCTGTCGGCGATGGCAGTCGCAATGATGACGGTGGCGACCCGCGTACCGCTCAACGAGGCCTGGGCCAACGACCCGAAGGTCTGGTTGATCGTACTCACCGGCTTTGGCGAATCGCTGACGCCGGCTGTGCTCGGTTTCAGCTTTCTTGCCATGGCTTGGCTCGTTACGGCGCTCGGCGTTAGGCGAATGGGAACGCTGGCATCCTGAAGTTGTCGGTAACATCGCGCGCAACGTGACCCCTTGACCGAACCCATCGATCCAGAGCTGTTCAAACGGCTGCGGCACGGAGACGCCGCGGCCTTTGACGCGATTTACGCAGCGCTGCGTCCGCGGTTGTTCGGGTTCCTGGTACGACTCAGTCGTGACCGAGCACTGGCCGAGGACCTGCTGCAGGAAACGTTCCTACGCCTGGCGCGCTCGGCGCCGAACCTCGACCCGAATACCAACGTGCGGGCTTGGCTGTTCCGGGTGGCCCGCAACCTCACGATCGATCACCAACGCTGGGCTCTGCTGGACTTTGACCGCTTGTTCGAGCTGTCACTGTGGCCGCGCGCCCTACCCGACGACGCGGCGACGCCCCTCGACCTGGCCGAGGCGAACGAAACCCAGGAGCAAGTGGACCGGGCCTTGGGCGCGATGAGCCCGATGCATCGCGAAGTCCTGCTGCTGGTCTGTGTCGAAGGACTGGAGCCGAGCGAAGCCGCACAAGTGGTCGGCATCGGCCAGTCCACGTTGCGCAAACGGCTCTCGCGCGCGCGCCAGCGCCTAGCGGAGCTGCTGCAATCGCCGGCTATCCTCACGGCAGAAGGAGCGACTTCGTGACCAAGTCCGTTCATGACCACACCGCACCCGAGTTCGACGTCGACCGAGCCCTACAGGACGTGGCGCCGCAAGACATCGACCGGTTTCGCGCTCAGCGACTTCGCCTGCTCGCCCACGAGGAGCTCGAAGAGGCGGTCAGCTCCCGACGCCGTGCCGTACGAGCCTTCGAACCGGTGATGGTCGCCGCCGCCTGCATTCTGTACATAGCCTGGGCATTTTTCCGCACGTATCAGGCGATGAAGAGTTGAACCAACCGCGTGGCATCCCCGAGATGAGCCGAAGTCGCGGTGGTTTGTCGGCACTGGTACACTGCGAAGCGTGCTGCCACCCGGTCCAAATTCGACCCGCTACTCGGGAGATCGCGGGGCCACCACACCACCGCCGGTGCCCAAAGTCGGGGACGTGGTTGCGGATCGATACGAGCTCACTCAGATCCTCGGCCGTGGCGGCATGGGCGTGGTGTTCCAGGCCGAACATCGGGCGCTGGGCCGCACCGTAGCGATCAAGTTCCTGTCGGCGCTCGACCCGGGCGACGAGGCGCTGGAACGCTTCCGTCGCGAAGCCCAGGTCGTGCAAGACCTCCACAACGAGCACTTGGTGCGCGTACATGACTTCGGCGAGGCCGAGGGCGTGCCTTACTTCGTGATGGAACACGTGGCCGGCGAGTCGCTCGCTTCGATCCGAAAGCAGCGCAAGCGCATCCCCCCGGAGCAGACTGTCGACTGGCTGTTGCAGCTCGCCGATGGCCTGGCGGAGGCGCACGCCGCTGGCATCGTTCACCGCGACGTCAAGCTTTCAAACGCCATCCTCACCCACCGTCCGGGGGGCAGCCCGCTCGTCAAGCTCGTCGACTTCGGTATCGCCAGTGCTGCCGGAACCAGCGACGCCACGCTCACATCGTCGGGCGCGGTCTTGGGCTCACCGAGCTACATGTCGCCAGAGCAGGTGCGCAGCGCTCGATCCGTAGACGGCCGAACCGACGTCTGGGCGCTAGGCGTGATGGCGTACGCGCTGCTCAACGGACGGATGCCGTTTCGTGGCGAGTCGCCGTCGGGCGTGTGCGCGGCCGTCGTCGCTGACGACCTACCGCCGCACGAACCGGACGTTCCTCGATCGCTCGTGGCCGTCATCGATCGGTGTCTGGAAAAGTCTTGGGCCAAGCGTATGCCCGACATGCCGACGCTTGCCGAATCGCTGGCGCCGCACGCTTCCGATGCGGGGCGTGCGTTCGCAGCCCGTACGGTCGCCGTCTATCGACCGCGCACGCCTGCGCTGGACGAGCAGCCGCCTCCCTCGTCGGGGACGCTCGAATCAATGACGGCGTCGGCGACCGTCGATTCCGAAGCGGCGGCGCCCTCCGCAGGTCCGGCTGAAGCGGCGTCCGCGGAAGAATTAGCGTCGCAGACCGTCGCGCCGCACTCGACGTCCCTGCCGCCGCGCGCGTCGCCACGGCGCTGGCCGTGGATCGCCGGCGCGGGCGGGCTCGCCGTGGCCGCCTTGGCGATAGGTAGCCGGCTACTGGTCAGCCCTGTGCCACCCGACGCCGCTACACAGCCCCCCGCCGCGTCTGATGCGGGCCCCGTCGAGCAACCTTCGGCTCGCGCCGAAACGGCTTCGACGACTTCCGCAGCGACATCGAACGCCGCTTCGAGCGCGCTGGCGCCACTGATACCCGACGCCGCGGCGTCGGCGAAACCGCGACCGGCGGCCACTGCTCAGCGCAAATCCGCTCCGCGTTCGCGTTCACCCGCCAGCTCCGCTAAACCACAAGCGACCCAAGACCGGGCCGTCGACCAACATGGGATTCCGATACTTCCTCCGTAGCTGCGCCCTGACGTTCGTCGCCACGCTCGCGACGCCGCTGACGCCACACGTGGCACAAGCACAGCCCGCCGTGGGCGCCAAAGAGAGTCCCGACCAGCGATTGACCGCCGACAAACTGCTCAAGCAAGGCGTCGACATGCGCAAGACCGGCGACGACGCAGGCGCGCTGAACAAGTTCGAACAAGCTTACGAGCTTGCCAAGACGACCAGGGCGCTGGCGCAGATGGCCCTGGCGGAACAGGCCTTGAAGCGCTGGGTGCTCGCCGAAGGGCACCTGACCGAAGTGCTCGCCGACACGCAGAGTGCGTACGTGCAAAAGCATCGTTCCGCGCTGGTGCAGGCGCTGCGCTATGTGCAGCAGCAGCTCGGATGGGTGCGAGTCAAAGTGACTCCACCCGGAGCGACGATACGCATCAACGGCCGTGAGCTCACCGGGACGCCTCAAGGGTATCGGGTCGCGGCGGGTCAGGTGAACGTCACCGCATCGGCGCCAGGCTATGTATCGGCAGAACGCGAAACCACCGTCGGTCCGGGCCGAACGGCAGACGCCAGGATCGAGCTCGCCAAAGAAAAAACGGGTACGAAGCGCCGTGAGGGGCCACCACCGACCGACTCTGCACCGGTGCGTCCAACGGCACCCAGCCGCTCGCCCGACCACACACAGGACAACAGCACAGCATCGGGCCGCTCTACCCACCTGACGTGGGCTTGGGTCAGCGCGGGACTCGGCGTTGTCGGGCTCGGTGTAGGAACCGGGTTCGCGCTGCGCACCCTATCGCTTCGAGACACCCGCGACGACGCTTGTCCCGTCAGCGGTTGCCCCGACGACGCAACGCTGAGCACCGCTCGCGAAGCCGACGACTCGATGCGCACAGCCGCCACGTTTTCCACGGTGGGTTTTATCGCCGGAGCGATCGCCGGCGTGACCGCGATCACCCTGTTCGCAACCGTGCCCACCAAGCAAACTCACCTGAGTTTGGTCTGGCGCGGCGGACCGAACTTAGTGTTGAAGCTCTAGCTAAGGTCGCTGGATAATCCCAGGTCGGCGCGCGAAATAACAAGCGGAGGAGTACCCAGCTGACCAGCAGCCTGAAGCGTGCGCGATAGCTCGGCCAGGTTGCCTGGCCAGCCATGACGCAACAGCGCATAGCCGGCATCCGGGGTGAAGCGATAGTCCTTGAGGCCCGCGCCATCCAACGCGGAACGACAGAACGCTCCAATGTCCGGCAAGCGCTCGGCGAGGCCCGGCAGTCCAAACGCATGGCCCGCGATAGCGGCGACCAAGTCGGAGGCAAAGCCCACGTCAGCTAGCCGCTCCGGCGCCACGGTGCTGCAAAGATACACTCGATGACGCTCACCCTCGCTGTGGAGCCAACTCGTCAAGACGTCTTGCGTAGCGACAGACCGTTCCGACAAACCGGTAACGATGACTGTCGATCGTTCGCCGACCTGGGGAGCGGGCTCCGTCAGCGGCCACTCGACGAGCTCGCCAAGCGGATACTCCTTGGCGAGCATCCGCGCGAGCGTGCGCTTTCCCGAGGCGGGCGGCCCATAAAGCATCAGACGCTCGCTGACCGAGGCGATCCGCCAAAGCGCCGCGAACCGTTCGTTCAGCTGTGGGTCAGCGCTGGTTCGGAACATCCCCGCCGGCAGCATCGCGCGGGTATCGAGCGCTTCTTGAGGCACCGCCACCGTTCTAAAGAGCAGCAGCGTATGCCCGCACTCGATGACGTCTCCCGCGCCAAGCTCGCGCTTCGTCACGCGCTCGCCGTTCACGGAGATCCCGTTGCGTGAACCTTCATCGCGAATCACCCAGCTCGGGTTGGAGCGGACCAACCGGGCGTGGCGGCGCGATACAGCCTGACCCGGTAAGCCGATCACCAGACGCCGCCGCTTCTGTTCATCGCGGCGTCGCGCCGACGGCGTCGATGCACGCATCAACACGACTTCATCCAGGTCGTGCAGACAGTAGCTGCCAAGTTCAAGCGCCGGATGGTCCGCACGCAGCGCGATCGCTAGATGGCCGACCACCCGCTCGCCAACGCCCGCGGCGCTTTGCGTTTCCGACTGAGTTGCATCGGTGAGGTCGACAGCGCTCAGCTCCGCGGCTTCGATCGACAC
>JAUIKB010000213.1 GCA_030430975.1 Polyangia bacterium | reverse complement strand
TGGCTTCGGCCTGCAGTTCGGCGTGGTCGATGGTCTTCTGGAGCGTCTGGTTGATCGCATGGGTCACGGCAGACGTCATGGACCTGAACTCCCGGTAGTCGAGGGACCGTCCCCGTGCCGAGTCGGACGGTGTGGATCTTGGTTGTCGTCGGTGCGGTTCCGATGGACCACCAACCGTCCAGATCGCGACCGTCGCCCAGTATCTCTTCGGCTGGACGCGCGCGTAGCCCCGGCCGAGCGAGCAGTCGATGTGGCGTAACCCACGGCATGAGAACGACGTCGCCAGCGGCCAACGCCGTACAGACGCCCACCGACTCAAACCACAGGTTACCCTCAGTCATGAGGTACATCCCGGGCTGCCCGCAGCCGCCTGCCTGACTAGCCCAGTGCTCGCCCGCCATCGCGTAGGCGCCGGAACGGACGCGTTCAGGCAATACGCCTGATAACCACACCGAATAGGTGTTTTGAGCCAGTCTTTGAGTCAATCGCACCTGCCTTTCGGTCGAACGTCGCGCGATGGTGCGCTCATGAAACTCTACCACGACCCCAACTCTCGCAGCGTCCGGCCGCTCGTCGTCCTCGAAGAGGCTGGCGCGAGTTACGACCTCATCCCCACTTTGCTAAGTCAGGGCGACCATCTGACTACGGCCTATCGCGCGCTCCATCCGCTCGCGCAACTCCCGGTCTTGGTCGACGGCTCGCTAACCGTGTTCGAGTCGACGGCGATTTGCATGTACCTCGCGGAGCGTTTCCCAGACCGGCGCCTGGCTCCGCCGACGGATTCCCCGCAGCGCGGCCCGTACTACCAGTGGTGCACCTTCGTGCCGGGAAGTCTCGAGCCAGCGTTCGGTCGTGAATTTCAAGAGCGAAACGGAGGGTCGGTCGTCCCGGGCACCCCGGCGCTTGGTGCAGTTCTGAGCGTGTTGAGCGAGGCGCTGGCCGAAAGGACGTACTTGCTCGACTCCGGCTACTCCGTTGCTGATGCGATTACCGGCACGACGATCGCATTGCTACCGAAGTACGGTGTGACGCTTTCGGCATCGCTACGCGCCTATGTCGAGCGCCTACGAGAGCGCCCGGCGACCAACAAGGCATGGTCGCTGTCGGGGCTGTGACCTCCCGCGCCGGGGCGCCCAATCGCGGCGCGCTCACCGATGGACGCCGCGTTAGCGTTTCCCGGAGGCTACCTCCGTCGAAATCACTGTCGAGGACTCATCTAGATCCTGGCCGTCGCCAGCCTCTTGCTTGGTTTGCACCGGAGGCGGTGGCGGCGGCGGCACTCCAGGTCCGATCATTGCCGCCATCACAAACACGGACCTGACGAGGCGTCCGCCGAGTCGCCGACACCGTTCCGCCAGCTCGCGCCCTTGAAACACCCGGCCAACTTAAGACGCCCCGTCACGCGCGCAACCGCTCACGCGCGTTGCGCTGGTGGCCTTGCGTCATGCGTGTGTGGCGCGGTTTCGGGTACAAAACGGCGAACCCGTACGAGTTCAAGCCCGTGCCCAGGATGCGACCAACGACGCCTAGGACGATCATGCCGACACGGATTAGTGCCTGCGAACTCTGGCTTGGCGTCGCGGCGCTCAGCGTTGGCGCACGCAAGCCGATCAGCGGCCGGCCGTACGGACTTTTCTGCGCCGACCAGCGGACGAATCCGGGCGCGGCCGGTCCCTGGCCTAGCCTTAGAACGTCTGGTCAGCGTACCGAAACAGCAGGTACGTCGGCGACGCGGACGTTGGGTTGGCGACGATCGCACCGTCCGGATAGTGGTTGTTGCGGTGGATCTGGTGCGCGCTGTCCGGCCGATCGCCTTCCGAGAATGCAAACACCGACACCGGGTCGCCGACCTCGAGGTGTGAGCAGATGAACTCGACCGCCTCGTTCAGGCTGACGTCTTTGAAGTCACCGGAGTGGACGCCAAAATCCGTTGGGTAGTCGATGTTTTGATCCTCGTGCCAACCCTCTGCGTACGCCGGGCCGATGAGCGGCTTGCTCACGGTAGTCACGGCGACGCCCTCCACCGATGTGACGAGTCGCTGCACGGCGCCGTTGATGGATAGCTGCACCGTGACGTGGCTTGAGTTCGGCCACGTGCACTGCTTGTCCTGCGGGCGAACCAGCGCGACCAGGGTGCCATCGGCTCGGCCGTTGGAGCGTGTGAAGAGCGTACCGAAATCGTCGGCACAGTTCGCAGCCTTCTGCGCGCACGGCACCATGCTCGGTGCGCCGCCATCGGTAGCGTCCCCAGCGGTCGCATCGCCGCCCGAGTCGGGTGCAGCTCCGCCACTGCTCGCTCCACCGTCCGCGCCGCCGCTGCCGCCCGTCGCGCCTGTGGCCGCGGGCGCCCCCCCGGTGTCATCGGATTGCGAGCTGCAGTTCGCGGCTGCGCCGAGCAACCCAAGCGCCAGCAGAAAACCCGTCGCGGTACTGATTCGGTCCATTGAGCGTCTCCGTGCGCCATCCGGTTGGTGGCCGCACCGCCGCGTATTAGCACAAGGAAGGTCGCGCACCGGACCCGGCAGACCTTCCGGTCCGACGAGAACGGCTGCTTGAAACGAGGCGACCGCGATCCGCGGCTAGCCCGCCCAAGTGCCCACCGGGGTCGTCCAGGTGATACACCGCTCGCACACTGTGTTATCGACGCGGCGGACACGCCGTCCGTTTTTTCTAGGAGCACGTCATGGGCCGTTGGGGAGATTCTTTTTTTGCAGACGATCTCGCGTCCGACGTACGTGGAGGCTTCGACGACGCGGTTCGTTCGGGGTCCTCACCGCGTGATGCGGCGGCGGGACTGCTCGACACCGACCTCGCGCGCGAGATCCTTGACGAGTTCACCGAGGACGATCGGGACGACATGTTCTGGGAAGAGAGCTCCGGTCTGATTTTCGCCGCGGCGGTGCTCCAGCTCGAGCACGACACGCTGCTCGACGAGACTCGAGTGCTCGCGCTTGAAGCGATCGAGGCTGAGCGCGAAGCGGGGGCCGATCCAGGTCGACTGAAGCTTCTCAGCGAACTTGAAGACCGCCTGGCCTCGGCGTCCGCCTAGCCCGAGCACGCCCTAATCGCGTGCAGCGGAGGCGACTCCATGCTTTCGTCACCGGGCGTGCCCAGGGGAGTTCATGCCAGCTAAATCGGTGCCCGCGGCGGCGGAGTCGGAGCCGACGCTCAGCAGTGAGCCGACGCAGGTTTTAGAGGTCGGGGGGCTGCAGTTGATGCTGACGGTTGACGCCCAGACCATCGTGCGCAACCCGCGCGCCACGATCGATCCTGACGACGTCGTCCGTGATTCGGGGCGTCGGGCCGCTGATGCACTGTTCGAAGGCCTGAAGACCGACGCGAGTCATGAGCGTGTTGAGTTTCGTGACACGCTGGGGCAGGGCGGCATGGGGGTTGTCCATCTGGCGACGCAAAAATCGCTCGGGCGTGAAGTTGCCGCAAAGACCCTGAAGCCAGAACTGGCCAACGACGTCAGCCGACAGGCGTTGCTGCGCGAAGCCTGGCTGACCGGAGCACTCGAACACCCGAACATCGTTCCCGTCTACGACATCGCCGTCAGCGGCGGTGGTCAGCCGGTGATCGTCCTCAAGCGCATAGAAGGTCGGACCTGGACAGAGCTGTTGAACGACCCCGACGAGGTCGCGCGTAGCTTCGGCACGGATGACCTGCTCGAATGGAACCTGAGCGTCTTCGAGCAGGTGTGCAACGCGGTCCACTTCGCGCATAGCCGCGGCATCGTTCACCGAGATTTGAAGCCCGACAACGTGATGATCGGGGCGTTCGGCGAAGTGTACTTGATGGACTTGGGCTTGGCCGTAAGCCTGCGCGACGACGGGACCGGTCGGTTTCCCTTGGCGCGCAACGCGACTCAGCTAGCCGGCACGCCGAACTATATGGCTCCGGAGATGCTCGGCGCCGAGGGCTTTGCGCCGCTGTCCGAGCGCACGGATGTGTACTTGCTTGGTGCGGTCCTGTACGAGTTGGTCGTCGGGTGTGCGCCGCATCAAGGAGACACGTTCGAACAACTCGTGTCGAGTATCGTGTTATCGACGCCGAAATTCCCAGGCGTTGTTCCTGAGCCCCTCGCTGACGTCGTTCGGGCAGCGATGAGCGTGAATCCTGATGAGCGACCGGCGTCCGCAGAGGAACTGCGTCGAGACGTAGAGCGCTATAAGGCGACTCGCGGGTCGCTTCGACTCGCCGCCCAGGCTCAGCTGCGCGTCGACGAACTGCTCAAGGCGCTGCAAGAGCGTCGTAGCCAAGCCGATTCGGTCGACGCCGAGCTGTACAACTTGTACGGCGCTGCGCGATTCGGCTTCCGCGAGGCACTCAAGGCGTGGGCGGATAACCCGCAGGCCCGCGCGGGGCTACGTGAGGCAGCGCTGGCGATGGCGCGCTACGAACTCGGCCAAGGGGACGCCAAGGGCGCCGAAGCGGTGTTGGTTGACATCCAGGACGTACCGGACGAGCTGAGCGCTAAGATCGAGGCCGCTCGCGAACGGCACGCCCGAGAGGCTGCTGAGGTGGACCGGCTGCGGCGCGACGCGGATCCAGCGGTCGGCGCGCGCACGCGCGGGTTCTTCATGGCGGTGCTCGGAACACTGTTCGGTTTGGCGCCGATGGTGATGCACTTCATGCCCTCGGTCGATGTGACCAATTCGCGCATCGCTGGCCTGGCGATCTTCTGGCTGTTGCTTGTAGGAGGTCTCGCATTCTGGGCGCGAGAGACGCTCAGCCGCGGCGCGCTGAACCGAAGGGTGCTCGGCGTGCTCGCGATTGGCTTGGTGGGGACCATGATATGGCACTCCTTCGCTGGGGAACTCGGGCTCTCGGCGCTGCGCGCGCTGGCGGCCGATCTGTTGATGTGGGCGGCCGGATGCGGGGCCGTGGCGCTCATCTTGTCCCCGTGGATCGCTGTTCTCGCCGGGGTGTATGCGGCAGCGTTCGTCGCTGCTGTGTACGATCCGAATCGGACGTTGCTGTACATGTCGCTCTCTAACTTCGCCATGTTGTTCGCTAGCTTGGCGATGGCGAAACACGCCCTCACCGAATCAGGTCAAAAGCTGTTCAAGCGCGACTGAACACCTTGGTGCCCACAAAAAGCCTGTAAATTCAGCGTCTTGTCGGCGTCGCACGGGGCTTGACCCCGCTTCATCCAAGCATTAGAACCTTACGTATGGTAACCCTTACCCGTACGTAAGGGTTCGAGTCATGAAGAAGCGTCACCTACAGCTCATCGAATCGGAGGAGATTCCGCCGCCGCCGCCCGTCAGCGCGGGCGACGACGCGCCGCTATTACAGGTCGGTGAGCTAGCGAAGCAGAGTGGCAAGACGGTTCGAGCGATCCACCTTTACGAAGACCTCGGGTTGCTGACGCCCCAGGACCGATCTGTCAAAGGACGGTATCGACTCTTCAATCAGGATGCGCTGCTCAGAGTTCGGTGGATCGGCAAGCTGCAGTCGCTTGGGCTGTCGCTCTCGAAGATCCAGACGCTGGCCCGCGAGCAAGAAGACTCCGAGTCTGCGCAGTTTGCTGCCGGCAAGCTGAGCGAGATCTACGCCACGAAGTTGCGCGAGACGCAGCAAAAGATTCTCGAACTTCGCGCACTCGAGCGCGAGCTTGAGGCAAGCGTGCGCTACCTCGATGGTTGCGACACGTCGTGTGAGCCTCACCTACCCACCGACTCTTGTACGAGTTGTAGTCGCTACTCTGATGCGCCTGAGCTGATCGCAGGTGTGAGGGCGCATCACTAAAGGAACCCGATGGCTATCAAGACCCCAATCTACATGGACAACCACGCCACGACGCCGATGGACCCCCGGGTCTTCGAAGCGATGAAGCCGTGGTTCCTAGAGACGTTTGGCAACGCAGCCAGCCGTACGCATGCCTACGGCTGGCAGGCTGAGGCAGCAGTCGAAGATGCACGCGACACGATCGCTGATCTGATCGGGGCCAAGACCGGCAAGGAGATCGTGTTCACATCAGGCGCGACGGAGAGCAACAACCTCGCCCTCAAAGGGGTTGCCGAATACTACGCCAGCAAGGGCAACCACATCATCACCACCGTCATCGAGCACAAGGCCGTGCTGGATTCATGTAAGCGCCTTCAAAAACAGGGCTGCGACGTCACTTATCTGCCGGTTGGCACCGACGGCATCGTTGACCCGGACGACGTGAAGAAAGCGATCACCGACAAGACCGTCTTGGTCAGCGTGATGCTTGCGAACAACGAGGTCGGCACCATCCAGCCGATCGGTGAGATCGGCAAGATCACCCGAGAGCGCGGGGTGCTCTTGCACTGCGACGCCGTGCAGGGCGTGGGCAAAACGCCGTTCGACGTAACCGAGATGAACGTCGATTTGGCGTCGATCACCGCGCACAAGATGTACGGCCCCAAGGGTGTCGGGGCGCTTTACGTGCGGCGCTCGAAGCCCCGCGTGCGGCTCGTGGCGCAGATGGACGGTGGTGGACACGAGCGCGGCATGCGCTCCGGCACGCTGAACGTGACGGGCATCGTTGGATTCGAGAAAGCCTGCAAGATCATGAAGGAAGAGGGCAAGGCGGATCACGAGCGCATCCTTGGGATGCGCGAACGCTTGCACAAGGCGATCAACGCGAAGCTGGATGAGGTGATCCTGAACGGGCACGCGGAAAAGCGCTTGGCCGGCAACCTCAACGTCTCGTTCTCGTTCGTCGAGGGAGAAGGGTTGATGATGGCGATCAAAGACGTTGCCGTCTCGAGCGGGTCGGCGTGCACCAGCGCGAGTCTCGAGCCGAGCTATGTCCTGCGCGCCATGGGCCTGGACGAGGAGCTGGCGCACTCATCGATTCGATTCGGCATCGGTCGTTTCAACACTGACGAGGAGATCGATTTTGTCGCCGACCTCGTCACCGGCAAGGTCCAAAAGCTACGCGACATGTCACCGCTATACGAGATGCACAAAGAGGGCATCGATCTGAAGTCGATTCAATGGGCGGCGCACTGAGCGACCACCGAACAATTTTATCCACGTAAACAATAGGAACTACGCCATGGCCTACAGTGAAAAAGTTATCGAGCACTACGAGAACCCCCGCAACGTGGGGACTCTCGACAAGGAATCCGAAAGTGTTGGCACCGGACTCGTCGGCGCGCCGGCGTGCGGCGACGTGATGCGCCTGCAGATTCAGGTCAGCGACGAAGGTGTGATCGAAGACGCCAAGTTCAAGACGTTTGGTTGCGGATCGGCGATTGCGTCGTCTTCACTCGCCACCGAGTGGATCAAAGGCAAGAGCATCGATGAGGCGTACGAACTCAAGAACAGCCAGATCGCCGAGGAGTTGAATCTCCCGCCGGTCAAGATTCACTGTTCGGTGCTCGCCGAAGACGCCATCAAGAGCGCCATCGAAGACTTCAAGAAGAAGCGGGCCGCCAAGCAGGCACTTGCCGCCGACGGCGAGTCAGCAAAGGCGCAGGGCTAGCCGCGTCCAACCCCATTCTTGCCTTCGGCAACCGTGAGCAGTGAGCCAGTGACCATGTCGACCCAATCCGCAACGTTCGATCCCATCGCAGCAGCGATGGGGAAGTCTGCCCCCAAACCGTCTCCCGCGGTCGTGCCGACCAGTGACGCGTCAGCTGCGCCCGCCTCGGAGAGGGACATGACGTTCAGCGAAGGCGCGATCCGTTTCGCGCGCGAGAAGCTCGCGAAGCGTGGAACGCCCGATGCAGCGATTCGAGTCGGCATTCGCGGCGGAGGCTGCTCTGGTTTCAACTACGTGATCGAGTTCGCTGATGGTGAACCGCGCTCGAAAGACACGGTCTACGTGTTCGATGACGTGCGGTTCTTCGTAGACAAAAAGAGCCTGATCTATCTCAACGGTTCTCAGTTGGACTATGAGAAAACCCTCATGTTCCAAGGCTTCAAGTTCCGAAACCCCAACGAGGCGACGAGCTGCGGTTGCGGGCACTCGTTTACGGTGAAGTAGTCGCCGACTGACCTGATTAGTCGAATCCCATGGCAGACCCCTTCGAACTGCTCGGGGTCGAACCTGCGTTTGATCTCGATCTTTCCCTTCTAGAAACACGGCACCGCGATCTCAGTCGGGCGCTGCATCCCGATCGCTACGCGGGCGCGCCGGCAGCCGAACGCCGGCAGGCGCTGGGTCGTGCGATCGAAGTGAACGATGCGTGGCGGTT
>JAUIKB010000212.1 GCA_030430975.1 Polyangia bacterium | reverse complement strand
AACCTAGGGAGCGTTACGCACCGCTGTGCCACGCTGCGCCGATCAACTCCCGAAGTCGCGCCTCGTCTGTGGCGCTCGTCTTACACATGAAGCCGCTCTTGTGGGCGAAGTGCACGTCACTCGCCGCTTCGACCCGCGAAAAATCGAGGTTGGGGTGGTCCTCGTAGCGGCCGATCCCGTAGCCCGCTCCCCGACGGTCGGGGTACACGAGCGCCGCGATCGTGCTCTCTAGACCTTCGGCCCGGATGTAGTTCGCGACGGCCGCGCTAGGCTCGTCTGGAAGGGGATCGGTACGCGGTAGAAATACGACCTCGATGGTGTCGCTGCCATGCGGGATCGACCAGCGCTTGGCGTGTTGCTTGGCAAACTCGATCCGTTGGCGCGCGATCGCGAGGAAATCGAGCAAGTCCTGCCCGACAAACCGCATGAACTCGTACAGCGTATCGCCGGGTTTCAGCTCAGAAGCTTGGGAGAATCTGCGCAGCAGCGTCATGTCGATCGGCGAGTTCAGTCGCGAGATGGCGCGCCGGGGAACGCCCAGCCAATCCGCCGTCTTCTTTGGCCCGCGAGAGTCAAACCACTCCGCAGGCTCCAACCAGTCGCAAAAGTGCAGCGCGTCTTGATACAGACCCATCTGGTCCAGCACCAAGCTGAGCGAGCACGTCGGTGGATGTTCGCGCGGGAAGTGATGATGGTCGAAGTTCAGTTTGGTCGCGTCGTGAACGCCTCCGATGTCAACGACCGCAATCTTGTCGTCGGCCAGCTCGGCTTCGGTCGGTTCGCGGCGTACAACAGGAGCGCCGTACTTGGCTGCAAGCACGCACACGGAGAGGAGGTCGTCTTTATGGGCACCGCCTGGGTGCGTCAGAATCATGTCGACCATGTGGCGGCTTAACATGCCATGCCCCGCCGCGGATAGTCCTGGCTTGCTACACAGCGCCGAGACCTGCACCTTAAAGGGATCAGGCCGCGCACGGAGTCCTGACCGGCGACTGTGCTGATGACGACATGCAGTACAGGGAGCGCTTCGACGGAGTAACTTTTCTCGCCGGCGCGTGCGACCGGAACGCCAACTAGTCCGACGGAACCAGAGCGCTATAGGTCAGCGTGAAAGGGCGAGCCAGCACACCGATCTTGCCGATCCGTTGCTGTTCGGCGTTCGTGCCCACCACCTCAGCGAAACCAGGCGGCACACCGACGAATCCGCCGATGCCACTCCTGTCCGTTTCGAACACCGTGTCGCTGACGACACCGTTGTCGACGTACAGCTGCGTAACCTGATCTGACGCCTGACTGATGGAATACGTGACTCCGGCGGACGTATTGCCATCGCAGTCGACGGCCGTGATGAACAGATTGCCCGTCGTCGGGTCAAGCTGCGCACCGGCAGCCTGCACGATGGAAGGCAGCGCTGCAGATGGCAGCAAAGGCAGTCCGAGTGGCTGCTGCAGATCGGCAGTAACCGGCGGGTTCATGAACAGCAGGGCGGGAGCAAATGTGGGGACGAGACAGTCGTCGGTTGGATTCATGGGATCGCAGGACGGCGAAAGACCACACAACATCGCTCCCGCCGCGCCAAACACTTGCTCATCCGTGCACAGCGCTGGCATCGAATCGATCTGCAAGTAGCCATCGAAGCCCGTCGTACCGATAGGTACGTCAAGTGTGATCATCCCGTTGTCATCCATCACGTCAGACACCAACGGGTTGGTGCAGTTGACGTCCTTCTTCGCGCACGCCGAAACCGTCAAGCCGGTTACTGGCGTTGCGCAGTTATCGACGAAGTTGCATACCGACACCATCACGCGCGCCGTCGCCTCCGTCGGCGTAGCGGCCGCGGGCGTGTCTCCTAAACAACTCCAAGGGCCGGTCGGCTCGATCACCATCGGGTCGTCTGGAATATCCAGAACGTTGCTGCAGCCCAACAGCGCAATACCCGTCGTCGACATCAGCCCGCTGAGCAGGCGCATTGCGCAGCGCATTACCAAGCCCCCGAAACGCTGAAGCCGAACGTCGACGGTCCGGCAGCCGGCGCGACGCGAAGTCGCGCCATTTTGTCTGCCTTCGGGTCGTCTGAACCGCCAACCAAGAACATCACCACTCCGGTCAGCAACAACCCGCCGCCAGCGACAAAGCCAACCGTCGACACGGCAGCTTTATCCGACGCGCTGTTGACGGCATCGACTCCAGCTTGAGTGGTGCAAGCGTTGCCGTCGCAGAGCGACTTCGCGTCATCGTTGTCCGACGTCGCACCCAATCCGAATATCGTCCCCAACCCGAGACCCACCAAACCCACGCCGCCGACGACCAACCCCCCGATTTGAATGCCTGTGAGACCGGAAGACTGCGACGACGAGTCGCCGCTGGCGGGCTGCGCATCCGAGTTCTCCGGACCGGAACCCGCCGCGCTAGGGTCGATGCTCTTTGTTTTCGTCGGGGCGTCGGTATCAGGAGGCGGAACATCGTTAGCTGCGGCCTCGAGTTCCCGCAGCGCGCTGAGTCGCTCGTTTGCGGTCTTGACCAAGTCCGGCTTGGCCTGCGGGTCAGCGACATAGCGCCGGTAAAATGTCATCGCGAGCTGCCGGTCTTTCAGCTTGTTGTCGTAGATCTTCGCGATGTTATACAGCACGACTGCGCTCGGCACGGAGTCGTACGCTTTGAGATAGAGCGACACGGCCTCGGCATACTGCTTCTTTTCGTAGGCTTTGTAGGCCTCGACACCGTACCTTTCGGCATCCTTGACGTCGGTGGAAGCGTCACCACCCTCAGCTTGAGCGGGCGCAGTCGCCGCGCAGAGCGTTGCGCAGACCATCAGCATTCGAAGACGATGTTTCACGAGCTCATTTCCTTATGTTAATCTATTACTTTTAAGTTCGGCTGATCGTCCCCGATCACCTTAATCTTGGGTTTCACCGGCGCTGTCTTCTTGGTAGCAGTCGGCTGCGGTTTGGATGCTGGCTTCACCGTCTTGACGGGAGCGGAGCGAGGACGCCACGCGCGGACAGTCGTGGGACGTGTGGCCGGAGCGGCGCTGGCGGACCCCGCGGGTGCCTCAGGCTCGCGTTCCGGCTGCACCGCTTTCTGGTTCACTTCCGGCGCCTTGGGCTCCGCGGCGGCTGCCGGCGCTGCCTTCGAGGGGGATTCCTCCAACTGGGCATCGTCCTGATCTGCGACTGGGCGCATCCCAGTCCACAGCGCTAGGCCTCCACCGAACAGCAGGGCAAGCAGTAGAATCAATCCGATGCGGCGCCCGTTCTTTCCGGACTGCTCCTGCGTTGCGTCAGGGGCGGCACCGGGCGTCGAAACGGGCAGCACGACATCACCGGTGTTCAACGAAACTTCGATGCTTGGTACGTCCGCCGGCGACCGGCGGTCGTGCATGCTGCTCATTGGCGACCGAGCCGAGCGGACCGGCCGCATGTCGTCGCGCCGCTCCCAGAACTGACGCGTCTCGGGGCTGGCGAACTCCAGGAGCGCTTCACCCAAATCGTATACGGAAGCAAAGCGTGCATCCGGCTCGCGCTCCATCGCCCGCCGAATGATCGCCTCGAACCCCTCGGGAAGTTCGATGTACACGCTCGGCGGACGATAGCTTCCGAAAGCCACCGAGTGCAGCAGCTCCGCCGGATTCTTTGATTCCCTCGGCAGTCGCCCCGTCACGCCCTCGTAGAGCATCACGCCCAAGGCATACTGGTCGGCTCGCTCATCCGAATCCTTATTACCGAGCGCCTGCTCTGGCGACATGTATTGCGGTGTCCCGAGCACGTTCGCGTCGACGGTAATGCGGCGCCCAGCAGCCGTCTCTAGAACGCGGGCTACGCCAAAATCCAACACTTTCGGAACAACATGATTTCCATTACTCTGAAGAAAAATATTATCCGGTTTCAGATCCCGATGCACGACGCCGTTCTGATGCCCAGCCTCGACTGCCGCGACGACCGGCAGCATGATATCGACGAGGTCCTGAATCGGCAGCCGACCTTCGCGGGCTAACAATTCTCCCAGGTCCTCGCCTTCGAGCAGCTCCATCACTAGATACGGCAGCTCGTCGACCTCGCCCACGTCGGTGACATCCACGACGTTGGGATGGCGGATGCGCGCCGCATTCTCGCCCTCACGCAGGAATCGCTCGCGGGCCTCGGCGAAATCCGCGAGTTCGGGCCTCATGACCTTGAGCGCCACTGGCTTCTTTAAGCCCGTGTGCACCGCCTCGTACACCTCGGACATGCCCCCCTTACCGAGCATCCGTACAACAGCGTACTTGCCAAACTGGCCGCCATCATCGAGAGCCCGCGACTCGCGCCACGCGCGTTGGCGCGGCAAGTGTTGGTTGGAAACTGCACCTATGGACGCCACCCCACTCTTCACTCCGCTCTCGCTATCGATCTGCGCCATATTTGATTCCTCGGCAGAATACGCATTCAACATGCCCAGACTGTTGCATCGTCCGTGCCAACAGAATCGCCCTGAATCGCAGCCGCTTACCGCGCGTCGTGTGGGCAGATGCGCAAGCAGGCGCGTCCTGCTCATGCCATATGAAGGTCAGCGCTCAACGAGTTGCTGAATCGTCGACGTCACGCGATCGGAAGCACGCTGCAGCTGCTCAGCTGACTCGGCATCGTCCGTAAACAGGTCTTCCGCTTGCAGTGGCTCTCCGATCCGAAACCGGATCGGCCACGGCACGATCGGCCAAAACACCAGCGGCGATCCCAGCCACAGCCAAGTCAACGCCAACTTGGCGGCCGGGTGCAGCGTTGTGGCTAAAAGGCCCGCCGCGCCGAGCAGCCCCAGCAGGCTGACGCCCCAACGCTTGGTGCCCAGCAGGCGCGGCACGACCAGAGCGTTGGCGATCAACTTCGACCTCACGAGGATCGGTACGGTAAAGTGACTGCCCCGGATGCCCATCGGCACAATCGATATCCGATGACGTCGCGCGATCTTCAAAAAGCCCAACCGCCCGCCGAAGTCGACACGATGAGCATCGCAAATGGGCCGCAAGGCTTCATAGTCTCCACCCGGAAAAATTAAGATCGGGACGCCCGCGGCGAGCGCGGCATCTGCGGCCTCGTACGTCGAGGGTATCGATCCCAAATGGCGATGAATCGCGGTCAGCGGCCATACGCGGAAACCTGTCGGATGTGCAAAGCCGGTGAGCGGGCGACTGACGCCAAAGCGCTCAACATATAGACTGGCAAACGAGGTGATCTCGGCGACCGCAATGCCCGCCGAGTGGTTCGCCACGAGCAGAAATGGTCGGCCCATCGGTAGCTTGTCTAGCCCTTGGATCGCCGGGCGGTACACCAACCTTGTGAGCGGCCCCAGGAACTTTCGCACGAAACCCACAGCCGCGGCGCTCGGTCGGCCGACATTCTGGGGAAGCTCGTAGGGCATTCGATATGCTACCACTCGGCTGCCATGCCCTCCTTGAGTGTTCTTCCCGACCAGGTCGATCTCGTAGTTGCTGGCGCAGGCACGGCCGGAGCCGCCACGGCCGCGCACGCTGCCGAGCGCGGACTGAGCGTTTTGTGTATCGAGCGCGCTAGACTCGACCGGGCCGGCGCGCGGTGGGTAAACGGCGTGGCGCGGGACGCGTTCGTCGACGCAGGCATCGCGCTACCGGAAGGCGACGAGCTTCGTGGCCTCGACACGCGTTTTCATTTGTTCGCGGGTCGCGGACCACAGCGCATCGTCATGGAAAACCACGGCGTCCTGGACGTCGACATGCGCCACTTAGTGCGGCGCCTTCACACGCGGTGCCTCGAGGCGGGCGTTACGCTGATCGGGGACGTCAGCGTGCATGACATGCAGGGACACGTCGTCACCACATCGCGAGGTTCGGTCCGCGCGGACTTCATCGTCGACGCGTCCGGCCTGGCGGGGCTGAATCTTCTAGGCATCCCCAAGCCACCGAAATCCGACCTATGCGCCGCCGCGCAGGCCGTGCACCGAGTGACCAACACCGGCGCCGCGCGCGATTTCCTCGACGCGCACGACGCCGATGAAGGCGAGACGATCTGCTTCACGGGCATCGCGGGTGGCTACTCGATTCTCAACGTGTCTGTGCACGCTGACGAGGTCAGCATACTGACCGGATCGATCCCCGCCGACGGGCATCCGCCCGGAACGCGAATCCTCGACGACTTCGTCGCTGACACGAGCTGGATCGGTGAGCGCTGTTTCGGAGGGAGCCGCGCAATACCGCTCGGTGGCCTCCCGCGAGCGCTGACCCACGATCATGTCGCCGCCGTCGGCGATGCTGCCCGCCAGGTGTTCTCGGCTCACGGCTCAGGTATCGGGCCCGGCATGACCGCCGGACGCATGCTCGCCGAATGCCTCGCCGAAACAGGGCATGTCGAAGACTACGGCGTGCGCTGGATGCGACGATTCGGCGGCCTGTTTGCGGGCTATGACATTCTGCGCCGCGTCAGCCAAACGCTCACAAAAGAGCAAATCGCCACGCTGATCGACGCGGGCGTGCTCGACTCGGCGAGCGTTGCGGCAGGGCTCGGGCAACGGCTACCGGACGCATCCGCGAGCCGTGCGGTCAAGCTGCCGAAACAGCTGGCGCGTAGCGGTTCCGTCGGCGCGCGAATGGCCGCAGCAGGCGCACGGGTCGGAGCTGTTGCGACCCTGTACGCTGGGTATCCAAAGCGCGGTTCGCGGCGCGGATGGGCCGCCCTCGTCCGCGCCGCGATGCGGAGCTGATCGATGAACCAAGCGAACGCCACTGCGCCAGCGCTCATCGACGACCACGCCCGACGCCGGCAATTGCTCAACCGCTTCCTATCGATCTTGATCGCGGTCGGCATCATTGCAGCGGTCACGAACTACACCCAGCGCCAGCCCGAGGTCGCCGCGGTATTTGCCACCGGGTCGGTCGCTGGCATCAGCATGCGGGCTTACCTCAAACTCCGGTACGTGCCCCTGAAGGTGGCCGGCAATCTGTTCGCTGGCCTCGTCTATTGCGCAATGTTCGCCGCCAATCTGATCTCGGGGGGATTTGGCTTGCCAGCACACTTCGCGATGGGATTGGTTCCGATGTTTGCGATCGTGACAGCTGGGTTCCAGTCCGGTGTGGCCTGGATCATCGCGTGCGCTATCGAGGTCGCGGTCATCAGCGGACTGCACGCTATCGGCTATACGTTCTTGCGCGTTCCAGCGGCCGAGTTCGAGTTGCCACTCCAGACGGTCGGCGCACTCGCAACCCTGTTTGCCGTTGCCGGCATGGCGATTACGTACGAGTCACTCAAGACCAGCGCGTTAGCGGAAGCCGCCAAGGCGCACAGCGTGTTGGACGAGGCGCGCACCCGCGCCGAGCGAGCAAACGTGGCTAAGTCTGAGTTCCTCGCGAACATGAGTCACGAAATCCGGACGCCCATGAACGGAATCGTCGGCATGCTGGAGTTGATGCATGAGGCCAGCACCCTCGACGAAGCGAGATCCCGGATCGATGTGGCTCACACGTCGGCCATGTCGCTGCTGCAGCTGCTCAACGACATCGTCGATATGGCGAAGA
This sequence comes from Polyangia bacterium, assembly GCA_030430975.1. Taxonomy (GTDB): domain Bacteria; phylum Myxococcota_A; class Polyangia; order Polyangiales; family Polyangiaceae; genus JAUIKB01. Next base: position 666 of record JAUIKB010000212.1, on the reverse strand, counting down.
TCGAAAAGGGCGTCGTCTCGATAACGCCCGTCGACACCGATCTCCGCGCTATGGTGCAAATGACCGTGGGCGTGCTGGAGCCACTTGCGACCTCCCGCGGCCTGGCGCTGACGGTTACGATCGACGACAACGTACCTCGATTCGGCGCGCTTGACGCGCTCCGCACTCGCCAAATCCTCACCAATCTCGTGGGCAACGCGATCAAGTTCTGTCCTGAAGGGGAGGTCGCCGTGCACGCCGCCGCCCAGCCTCAGGGCGGTGCCGATGTCCAGCTAACGGTCACGGTGACGGACTCTGGGATCGGTATTCCCAAAGCCAAGCTGGACGTCATCTTCGAGCAGTTCGAACAGGTCGACACGTCATCCACTCGCCCGTACGGCGGCGCGGGCCTGGGACTCACGATCTCGCGCCGGCTAGCCCGCTTGATGGACGGTGACCTCACCGTCGACAGTGAAGAGGGACGGGGCTCCACATTCACGCTCACGCTGCCGGTCGCCGAGGCCAGCCGCGCGGCCACCGCTGTGCCACCCGCACCAGACCACCTGAACCTGCCGCAGATGCGCGTGTTGGTCGTCGACGACGTCGCAACCAACGGCATGGTAGTAGGAGCGATGCTGGAACAGCGTGGCCACCTGTTCGATATCGCAACGGACGGTCATGAGGCCG
>JAUIKB010000211.1 GCA_030430975.1 Polyangia bacterium | reverse complement strand
TCCGGCGTGCGCAGCACCAACTCTCGACCCCGGGCCGCGCGGGTAGCGGTGCATGCCACCTCGACGGAAACAGCGCGCCCGCGTCGCCGAGCGCTGACGATTCCGCAATCGTCGATGCGGGTCCAAAGCGCTTTGATCGGAGTCGAGATGGGCGTCGTCCCCGCGTCGAACTCACCACCGGCTAGATCGCTCAATAACACAATGCGCTTCGAGCGGTGCGGCAACGGCTTGAGCGCTGCTCGGGCGAGGTTGACGGCCGCAGCCAAGTCCGTCGAGCGATCGCTAACGTTGATTTCTTCGAGTGCTTTTTGGGCGGTCAATAGATCAGTCGTGCTGCCCAGTACCAGCCGCGCTGGACGGCCTGCGGCGACCAAGGCGACGGCGTCGCCCTCTCGCGTTGAATCGAGCAGGTCGCGCGCGCCCTCTTTGGCGCGCCGCCAGCGGGACTGTCCCGACACTACGCCGCGCATGCTCAGAGAGTCGTCGACAACGATCGCTATTGCGACGGAGCCCCCGGCGTCCCGGGTTAACGCGAGTCGCTGACAACGCACGAACGGCGTCGCGCCCAGAAGCGCTAAGGCGAGCACCATCAGCGCACGGATGAGCAGAAGAAAACGATCTTGAAGTCGGCTCCTCTGACGGGCGGCTGGCTGTGCGACGGGTACCAACGAGGTGGCTGGGAACACCTGCTCTTTGGCTTGACCTTTGCGTAGCAAGTGGGCGGCGACGGGCGCAGCGATCAGCGCCGCGATGCCGAGCGCGGCTGCGACGGCAAAGCTCACGCGGTGCGCCCCTCGATCGCGCGAAGCACGCGTCGCACGACACCGATCGGCGCCTCGTCGGTGGCAGTGCGAACAAGCCGTCCGCCGCGGCGCGCCAGATTTTCGCGCAGCTCTGCGGTGAGCGCTTCAAGCCGACGTAAGTACTCGTCCCGCACGCTACCAGCATCGGTCTCGACGACCCGCGATCCCTCGCTGCTGACGAGGCGTACGGGGCCATCAAACGGAAAGTCGACCTCAACTCGGTCAAGCACCTGGAGGCAGACGACTGTTCGGCCGCCGGACGAAAGTGACGTGATGGCGTCGAGCGCCCCCTCCGGCAGATCGATAAAGTCGCTGATGATCAGGATAGCGCTTCCTCGTCGCGCTCCCCGCGCGACGCTTGCGATGGGACGCTCGACTGCCGCTAGGTCGTCGGAGATGTCGTCGCCGACTTGGATTGTCTCGAGCGTGTGGATCAGTCGGTCAAAGGCTTCACCGCCGCCCATCGCCGGAAGCCGGCGAGGATCGCGTCCGCCGATCCAGTCTAGCGCGACAGGATCGGCGCTCGACAGCGCAACGCGGCCGGTTGCCGCCGCTATCAGCGCCCCAAACGCCAGTTTCGCGCCCAGGGCGTTCGGTCCTCGGAAGTCCATCGACGGGCTCGCGTCGAGCACCAGGCGCAGGGAACGCTCGGTTTCGGTCTCGAACTCCCGCACGATGAGGCGACCGTGGCGCAACAGAGCGCGTCGGTCGAGCCAGCGAAGGTCGTCGCCGGGCACGTACGCGCGATGGCCGCCGAACTCGACTCCTGCGCCGCGCCGAGCGCTTCGATGTCCCCCGGCCCAGATGCCGTCAGCCAGCGTTTTGGACTTCATACGCAGCGGGCTCAACGAACCCCAGTCGAGCTGCTTGAAGGCGGTGGTCTTCATCGCGCGCTTGAACCAAAGCTCATCAGGACGCCCATCGCGATGCCGAGAACAGCGGCCAACACGCCGACGATTAGCCACGTACGGCTGACCGGCTCTTCCGAGGATTCGTGGAGGATCACCGGCGCCGCCGCACGTTGTGTCTTCATCAGAGCGTCCGGGAGTTCCAGTGCGTAGTCCGTGTCGCGCGTCGCCAGCTCGTCGGGGTGCTCAGGGGCGGTGGCGTCCGGATTGTCGGGTTGGGCAAGCGCAGTGGAGAGCGCGTCGGACATCGCCTGAGCGGAGGCGTACCGCTCGTCGCGGTCTTTGGCGAGCGCGTGGAGTATGACAGCCTCGACCGCGGGCGTGATGCTCGATTCACGACCCGACGGGGGCGGGGGATCGTCCTTCAGCTGAGCCGTCATGACCCCGATGACGGTCTTACCCTCGAATGGAACTTTACCGGTGAGTAACTCGTAGAGGATGATGCCAGTGGCGTAAATATCGGCGCGGTGATCGAGTTCGTCACCGCGGGCCTGTTCGGGCGCCATGTACTCGGGCGTGCCGAACACCATGTTCTGTTCGGTCAAGGCATTGAGCGAGTCGCTGCTACCGTCACCGCGCAGCACTTTGGCCATACCGAAGTCCAGCACGCGAGCAGTGCCGTCGGGGTCTACCAGCACGTTGCCGGGTTTGAGGTCGCGGTGCACAACGCCTTGTTGGTGCGCGATGTGGAGCGCCGCCAAAATGCCTTGCGTCAGCGCGACCGCGAGGTCGAGTGACATGGGCCCCGAACTCAGGGCCTGATCCAATGCCGTACCACGCACGAGTTCCAGGGCCAGATAAGGTCGACCGTCGCTACAGAAGCCGCTGTCGAGCATCTGCACCAGATTGGGTCCCACGAGCGTCTTGAGAATGCGCGCCTCGCGGCGAAAGCGCCGACTCACTTGGTGATCGCGTACGAGCTTTGGGTGGATCACCTTCAGCGCTACGCTTTGGTTCGGATCGTCGATCCGTACACCTTCGTACACCGTGCCGCTCGCGCCTGTCCCCAACACGCTTACCACGCGGTACGCATCGAGTTCGTCACCCGGCTCGAACTGCCCATTGCTAGAGTCGTTTTTCATCGCGATCGGCGTCTAAGGAGCGTTGGCGGCGCAAGCCGCGATGATCTTCGGGCTGGTATCGATCGGGTCGAAGACAGCGTCGGGGTCGGCGGCCTTTAGCGCCGCGCACGAGGCGCTGGCGAGCCCGATGCTGCCCAGCGCCACGTACGCCTCCAACAGCTGCCCGTGGATCCCTGCGATTTGCGGTTTGGTGAGTTCGCCCGATGCGAGGAACTGATTCGCGCGTGCGACGGCGTTGACGTAGCGGCCGGCTCGGACGTCCGCAATGAGGGCCGGCATCTCCGTGTTGACTTTGGCCTGAGCTTTTCGCTGGCCGCCTTCGCTTTCGGTTCGCCCGAGTTGACTCGATGTTGCAGCCGCGGCGCGACCTTCCGGGGTGAGCGGTAGATCGGTGAGCGGTACGAGCACGACATCGCCGCGCTGCACACGTCGGCCGCGAAAGCCGTTGTAGTGGTCGAGCACCCAGGCCTTGTTCTTGTCGCCTAGGTATTTGTAAGCGATCGTGACGATGGTGTCGGAGCTGGTGGCGATGACGCGCAGGTTGTAGGGAACGACGATCTCTGCACCGTCCTCTGGCGGAAGCCACGGGCTCGTGCCGTTGGCGGCGGCCAGCACGTCCGCTCGACGCTTGTGACCGAGCAGCGCCTCTGCGAGCGAGGCCCAAGTTTCGCCGGCCACGACGCGATGGTGCTCCATGGCCGGCACCTGCAGCCGCATGCCAGGAACAATCGCCGTACCGCCCTCGACGTTCAGCGCGTTGGCGGCGACGAGTACCTTCTCGTGCTGAATGCGTCCGTACGTGCCTTCGGCGATCGACGCGAGGGTGTCGCCTGGCTGCACGATGTGTGTGAACGCAGCCGCGTCTCGCGTGGTGAGCGCTAGGCTCCCGCAACCCAGCGCCGCCGTGGCGAGCAGGGCTCGGCAAGTGCGCTGAGTGGGATATCCGGGCATTGGGTGACTACAGCATAGCTTGCGCGTAGCCGCCGCAGAATCCACCGGCCGAGACGGGACGTTTGTTTAGCTTTCAGTAAGCGCACCGCAGCGTATCCGCTGACGAACAATCTGCGTCAGAGCGGGACCTGCATCAGGTGCTTTTCGAGTTCTCGAGCGGTTGCGGGACGCAGCGCCGCGCGTTTGCTCAGGCAGCGACTGACCAGGTCGTCCAACTCGACCGGGATGCTGAGGTCGGGGCGTCGTTCCCGCATGGGCAAAGGCTGCGTGCGCTGATGCATGCGAAGGGTCTCGCGACGGTCGCTGCTCTGCAGCGGGAGCTCCCCGGTGAGTGCCTCGTACATCACGATGCCTAGCGCGTAGATATCGGACCGCTGATCGACCGGGGCGCCCACGCATTGCTCTGGGGACATGTACTCGGGTGTTCCTAGCGTGTAGCCATCCTCGGTCAAAGCCTCAGCCTCGGCCAGTTTGCTCATGCCAAAGTCCAGCACTTTGACGGTTCGGTCGTCGCAAATGAAGATGTTCCCGGGCTTCATGTCCCGATGCACGACCCCCAATCGATGTGCCTCGTGCAGCGCCCGGCACACCTGCATGAACATCGGTACCGCGACTGCAGGTCGAATGTGAGACTCCCGGCGCAGTTGGTCCGCCAGACTGGAGCCTTTGAGCAGCTCCATTACCACATAGATGGAACCGTCGCCCATCTGGTCCAGATCGATGGTGCGCACGACGTTGGGATGTTGGATCGACACCTGGACTTGGGCATCCCGACGCAAGCGAGCGATCTCCGATGCATCCCGCGCGGCGGCGCCGCGGAGCACCTTGATCGCGACGGTTGCGCCGAGCGCTATGTGCTGCGCGGCGTAGACCGCACCGATGCCTCCTGCTCCGATGCGTTTGAGAATTCGGTACTTGCCGCCGAGTACAGAGCCTACGAGCTCGCCGGGGGCGACCCGCGCCTGGCCGCGAAGCTCCAATCCTCGCTCGAGCGCGGCGATGCGGTTCTTTTCCAACGTCCGATTCGCCAGTTCGCGCTGGTTGCGGTCCATCAGCGTACCGATCATCGCGCCCAGCAGGCCGCCAGCGACGCCACCGATGATCGCAGCCGTGGGGCTGCCGGAGAGCAGAACGAGACCTGCGCAAACAGCTACCGCTACGGCCGCCGCGGGGATGACGCGGCTGGGGCCGGATAGTGGGTCCCACTCGAGTTCATAGCGGCAGCAATCGTCGCCGCGGCTGATACATTCGTGGTCGGTCAGCCGTGCATCGGGCAGGCCCCAGAGTCTTGGGATGCTCCGGAACTCTGCGCGTCGCGCCGCGCACAACACGACGAAGTCCTGGTCGCTGTCGGCGTCCGGGCGTGGGCGGTAGAAGATGCGCGCTTTTGTTTTGCCGTGGGGGTTAATCGCGTAGGAGCCGACCCGCGTGCTCTCGGCTGCATGTGCGACCAGGTAACGGTAGGCGTCGATCGGTTCCGCCGCGACGCGCAGCAGGTTGACGTAGCCGCCGAGGGTCTCGGGGTGGGTAGTCCAGTCGCCGCGCGATGCGATCGCGTCGTCGCCCAGAGCGGTCGAGAGCGCTCTGAGCGCGCGCGCGGCGGCCGCGACGCTAATCCACTCGGCCTCGTTTTCTAGGATCTGGGGGCTAAGCCCGACGGTAGACAACAGCGCGAGGGCGGCCTTTTCACCGCGCGTGCTCTTGAGCCGCAGCAGATAGGGTTTGAGCATCGCTGCCCGAAGCTCTTCGCGGCCGCCGGCGGTGCCCGGCAAGCTCGGCAACTCGCGCTCGCTGGGGCACATAGGCTCAGTCTACCGCACGGCGCGCTCGCTGGTCGCGGAGCGCGCCCGCCGCGAGGATGCAGAAGACAGGCGCGATCACCATGTGGTAGCGGTCGTCGCCGAAGAACACCGCGTGAGTGAGGGTTGTGGCGAACAGTAGTCCCAGCAGGTAGCGGCCTGCCCTGCCCTGTTTCGGGGCCCCAGCCAAACTGAACAAGGCGATCAATGGTGTTGCGACTGCGAGCCAAAAGAACGGGTGCTGGTCGGAGAACACCGCGATCGCCGCCAGGATGAACAGGCCTGTCAGAACCAGCGTCTGAGAGAGCGATGCCAAGCGGCGACGGCGGTTCCAGCCAATGAAGCCCACCACCGACAGGCTGCTGAGCACCAGCAGGAGTCGATGAAAGTTGCTCAACAGGTGGCGCGCAGCCACACGCCGAGACTCCGGCCATGCCTCCCGGTCCGCCTCACGCAGATACTCGATGGGAAACGACTCGTGATCGTAGGTGTGCCCGAGCCAACGTGTTGGATTGGCACGAATGGTTGCGACGCCGACTTTTGCCCAGCAGCGGTCTTGCTGGACCTGTCCAGTGACAACCGCGCACCCGTCCGCCGCGCGCAGCGTGGTGAATCGGCCGGTCTTTGTTAAGGCGCCGATAGCCAGGTTCCAGCCGCCGTTTGTCGAGACGAATGCGCAGTCATCCATGACCCGGCAATTGCGGTACGACCATGGGCTGACGACTAGAACTGCGGTTGCCGTCGCGAGCAGTCCACCGAGGGCGGCTTTCCATGCGGGTTTTGGGAGAGCGACCAACACGAGCGGTGCGGCGAGCAGCGACGAGGGCCGCACGAGGGTGGCGAGGCCCAGGACGATGCCCGCCAACACGACCGCCAGCACCCGCCGCTTGGCGCGCACTGCGAGGTACCCAGCCAGCAGCGTCAAGAACGCCGCGAGCGGTTCGGTCATCACGACGGCGCTGTACGCGATCAGCCCGGGATGCAGAGCTGCGAGTCCCCCCGCCAAGCGGGCGCGGTTAGTGGAAAGGTAGTAGCGAGCCAGCCGATGGGCGACGAAGACTGTCGCCGCTCCGACGATGGCGTTGAGCACCGGAGCGACCCACGTTCCGGATCCGACGACCTTGTAGACCACTCCCAGCAGGCCGCTGTATCCCACGGGGTAGTGACACCAGGCCTTCCAAACCGCCTGTCCGCCGACGATGACGTCTTCGGAGTAGCCGAGGCCGTCGGCGATGCGCGTCGCGCCGAAGTGGTAGTAGTGGCCATCCCAGACCGGTTCACGGGCCCATGCGATAGCAACGAACAAGCGCGGCAGAAGTGCCACGAGGCTAATCACCACGCTAAAGGCGAGGTCGTCGTCGCGGCCGCGAGGCTGTGGGGCGGGAGTGGGCGACGGAGCGCTCAGGGCGCCCCCTCGTGCTGACTGACCCAGTGTCGGTAGCGCTTGAGATAGGTTCGCGTTACCTGCGCGGGATCGAGCTTGAGATACTTGGCGACCTCGGTCACGAAGCCGCGGGTGTACACCGATGCTGGGAGCTCGCCGAAGCTTTCTTTTTCAATCGCCCTAAGGTGCGCAGCCGAGATCTTTGTGCGGTTGGCGATCTCTTCGACTTCGACGCCAAGCGACTCGCGTACCTTGCGTAGAAGGTTGCCCGTGAACTCGGTTTCAGGGTTGATCTCGCGGGCCAGCTCTTGGCGCAGCATTGCGCGCTCTGCAGCGAGTGCTGCGTCGACCAAGACGTTGCCGGGTGATACTTCCTCTTCCTCTTCGGGAAAGGTCGCCAAGTCGTAGGCACGCCGTTTGATCGGATCGAGTAGCGTGTCGTGAGCCTCCTGCACACGCGCGCGCTCGCGCTCAAGCTCCTCGTCGTTCAAGAGCGACGTCAGCGGGATGCTGCCCAGCTTGAAGATCTCGCGCTGGCGTTTGAAGGCTCGTCGGAGTTCTTCGTCACTCGCGCCGCGATGGGTTCTGAGAACGTCGTAGAGGTCGGGCTCGGCGGGCACGAGCTGGACGCGATGCTCGGCGCGCGGTTGCTCGCGCGTTGTTGCTACGGCCAAGACGCGTCGTGAGATCCGCTCCAGGTTGCGTGCCGCTTTGCTCGTCGGGCTGTCGATCAACAGCGGCCGGCGGCGGGTGACGCTTAGCCACACGCTGTCTTCTTGTTCGATGTAGCCGGCGTAGTCGAGGTCGACCCCGAGGTACCGCTTCGAGTTGTCGCACATCGCGGGACCCAGATCGTTGTCGGCCCGAAGCCGTGCTCCGTTGACGATGAGGCGGGGCCGGATCTTGCTCAGCTCGGTTGCTGCAAGCTCGCCGACGGCTGTGTCGTAGCGTGCGATCGCCCGAACCAGCGCGACTGGCGCCGGAAGCGGCTCCAAGCTGTTCTGGGCACGTTCCACGATGCGAATGCGGAATCGATCTTTGATGAGCGTGCGTCGAATGCGGCGCTGGAATACTGCGCGCAAGAAACGGTAGGTAGCTTCGACGCTTGGCGGATCCGGTGCGGTGACGCACAGTCCCAGATCGGCACCGAGAAACAGATCGAGACCTACAACAGTATCTTCGGACAGACCCGTTCGGAGATCGGCGGCAAACCCAAGGTGTTGATCGTCGGCGGCGGTCGCGTGGGACGCGCTACCGCTCTGGCGCTCGACGAACGC
>JAUIKB010000210.1 GCA_030430975.1 Polyangia bacterium | reverse complement strand
GTCGCGGCTGTCGACGTCCCAGAGAAACATCTCGTAGCCGAGCCGTTCGGCGACCGCTCGGACTCGAGCGTCGTACGCCATCATCGGTGGCCGAAACAGCCGGCACTCACCGCGCCCGGCGCCGCGCTCGATCTCGCCGCGAATTTCGTCCTCGGTGATCGGGGGCAGCGTTAGGTCGCGATGGGTGTAGGTGTGGTTACAGATCCGGTGACCTTCAGCCTTGATGCGTTCGACCAGCTTGTCGCGCCCCGCCAAAGACTTGGCGGTCGGAAAGAACAGCGCGCGTACGCCATGCTTCTTCAGGACGTCCAGGAATTGATCGGCCAGTGGTCCCTTGCGTGGGCCATCATCGAACGTGAGTACGATCGGGGCGCCGTCGCCCGCCACGATTTGCTTGGGAGCGGGAACGTGCGTGCGAAACTGCCAGCTACGCGCGACCACCGGGCGCCCGTCGATCGCCACCCCTGCCACCGTCACCACGTACTTCTTGCCGGCGCGCCACGGTTCGTTCGGTTTGAACCGGAGCTCCGTCGCGCTCTTCCATTTGAAACTGCCGTCGGTCAGCGGCGCGATGTGGAACGAGCGCGCCACCTCGTCCCGCCGAACCGGCTCGCTAAACTCGATCGCAAGCTCGGTCGTCAACGCTACTTCCGATCCTGACGGGCGGGCCGCCGTTACCAACACCGCTCCGGCGATGCTCACGCCGGCCGAGGAAGAGGAAGATGCTGACGGCACGGCCCGTGCGGACCCGGCGACCGATACTCTGGGCCGCGCAATCCCTTGGCGCAGCTGCACCGCGCCGAATACCGCGATGCCGATCACGCCGACAGCGGCGATCCACGACGCATCTCTGGGTGCTGTCCGCATCGACTCGAATCTGAGCCCGATCCCGGGTTGCGAACAAGCGCCGAGTCCGAGAGGCTCTGCAGGTGCCGGCCAATCGCGCGCTTTTCATCACAGTTGTGCTGACCGCAGGCGGCGGGCTCGGCGTAGCGACACTGGCCTGCGACGACGCGCCGGCCCCGGCGAGTACCGCAAAGCCCGGACCCCGCCCTTCCGCGGCCGGCCCTTCAACGGGGGCGGCAACCGCCACCAGCGCCGCCAAAAGCGGAGCGCCTCACCCGTCCGGCAGCGCCCCCCGCGTCCCGAGCGACGTCGCCCCAGCCCCCGCGCCGCGTGTGCGTCCTCCGAAGAAACTCGTTCGACGACCGCCGCACTCAGGAGTCAAGAAAGCCGCCGCATGGGCCGGACCCATCGAACCCACGAACGATGCCGCCTGGCTCAAGACCATGGCCAGCGACCGTGTGGTGGCGTTTCAACAGAACAAGGGCGGCTCAACAGTCACGATTCGAGTCCGGTTCGCCAGCGGCAGCCGCGCCGTCTTCAAAGCGGATCAGACCCGCTCGGCCACCAACTACCGCGCCGAGATAGCTGCCTACCACGTCGATCGACTCGTCGGCTTGGGACGTACGGCTCCGGTCGTCGGCCGCACCTTCGGTCGCAAACTGCTCAGGCAGCATCTGAAGCACTCGGGCGCACCGCCGGTCTGGCTCAAACGATTCGACGACGAGGTAAAGGACGATGGCGCGGGCGTGGTCGCCGGCGCGCTGATCGCCTGGCACGACAAACGCCTCTACAGCGAGGCACCGCCCCGAGCGGAGTTCGCCAAGCTACGCTCGGGCGATGCTCGTTCCGAGCGTCACCTAGCTTGGAGCGACATGCTCGTTTTCGACTTCCTGATCGACAACACCGATCGCTGGTCGGGCGGCAACGTGCTCACGCTCGGCAAAGACGGACCACTTATCTTCCTGGATAACGGATCCGGATTCACTGACTGGCGCGCCCAACGCCACTTCAACACCGAGCGCGACCTAGCCAAGACCTGTACGTTTCGCCCGGCAACCCTCGCCCGGCTGCGCTACTTGGGGCCCGAGGCGCGGACAGGCAAACGGCTTGGAGATCGGCTCAGGCGCTCCTTGGCCCGCGACCCCTTGGCGCCGGTACTTCGCGCATACCACTACGCAGCCATCGACGAGCGGCTGGACTTAGTGCTCAAACACGCCAAGCGTTGCCAAACCAAAGAAGCCGGCGGCGCAGCGCTCGCCCCAAGCGCAAGCGCCAACTCCTCATCGCCCAAGGACTAGCTCAGCAGCGCTACTAGCGCCGCAAGCGTGACCGCAACGGCGACCGCCAACAGCGCCCGGGTCACGCGCAGGTCACGTTGGGACTTCATCAGCGCCGTCTGCGATTCCGCTAGTCTGGCTCCGAGCGCGCACATGGCGCGTGCCGCCCGCACGGCTTCTTCGCCAGCGCTCAAGCTCCAGCACGCGGATCGCCTCCAGGCGGGCGGCTTCGTCGTGGTGGCGAGCCTTTTCGATTTGCCGGCACGCTAACTCAGCCGAGAAACGTCGACACTCGGCCTCTCGTGTCCGCCGCTGCTCCTCGATCAGTTTGGTGCGGTACTGGGCGACGCGCACCTCGTGCTCGCGGAGCGCCTCGGCGCGGGCCGCTTTTTCGCGTGCTTCAGCGGCCTTCAGCGAAAACAGTCCCGTGAACTTGATATCACTCATCCTGTACCCATTCAGACGTCCGCACTACCCGCCGTCGTGAGGGTTGGACTCACCTGCTCGCCGATGCTTGGCACCAGAACGCGATTCTCGATAAAAAACTCAACTAGAACCCCATCACTGACATCGCGCTCAGTAGTCGCAGCACCTACAGACCGAGCTGTTTGGCGATGATGATCTTCATGATCTCGTTCGTCCCCGCGTAGATCCGCTGAACCCGGGCATCCATGTAGGCCCGCGTGATCGGGTACTCGAGCATGTAGCCGTACCCACCAAAGAACTGCAGACAGGTATCGACCACTTCGCCAAGCATCTCGGTGTGCCAGAGCTTCGACATGGAGCACTCTTTGACCAGGTGGGCTCCTCCTAAGTGTTCCTCGAGAAGTCGGTCGAGAAACGCTCGACCGACTTCAACCTTGGTCGCACACTCAGCCAGCTTGAACTTGGTGTTCTGGAAGCTCGCGATCGACTTGCCAAACGCCTTGCGCTCTTGGGTGTAGCTAAGCGTGTCCTTTAGCACCTGTTCGGCGCTGGCCTGGGCTCCGATACCGACAACCAGGCGCTCCTGCGCGAGCTTGCGCGTTAGCATCGCGAACCCAGCGCCTTCTTCTCCGAGCAGGTTGCCGGCGGGCACACGACAGTTTTCGAACGCCAGCTCCGACGTGTCCTGAGACGGCATGCCCATCTTCTCAAGCTTTTTCCCACGCACGAAACCCGGGCGGTCCGCCTCGACAAGGAACAGCGACAGGCCTTTGTGCCGAGCGGCGGGATCGCGGTTCGTTTTCGCAGCAACGATGCAAAGCTCGCAGCTCAACCCGTTCGATATGAACGTCTTGGCGCCGTTGATCACGTATTCGTCACCGTCACGCTCCGCACTGGTGGCGATCGATGCCAGGTCTGAGCCGGTACCGGGTTCGGTCATCGCAATAGCGGTAACCACGTCTCCGGCTGCGCACTTCGGCAGCCAATGCTCGCGCTGCTCTTTCGTTCCGAATTCGTGGATATACGGAGTGATAATGTCGCTGTGCAGACCCATCGAGAATCCCGACTCGTGAGCGTAAGCCAGCTCTTCGATTACGATCGCGGAGTGAAGGAAGTCGCCGCCCCCGCCGCCGTACTCGGGCTCGAGCCACGGACACAGAAAGCCACCGGCGCCCGCAGCCCTCCATGTCTCGCGATCGACCCTGCCTCGCTCGTTCCACGACGTCTGTTTGGGCGCGACCTCACGCTCCACGAACTTGCGAAAAGCTTGGCGGAATAGGTCGTGTTCTTCACTGAAGATCTTGCGCTTCATGGGCTCGCTTTCTCAGATGCTTCGACCGCTGTACCCGGTCCCAACTTGCCGCGCTCTGCGTACGGCCATTCCCAGATCAACGGTGCGTCGCATTCTGCGCCGATGACTTGGCGAACCCGATAGCTCCCGGGCCCGCCGACGACGGCTGCGTCGAGCAGCGTGTCGATCCATCGTATGTAAGCGGGGGCACCATCACAGCTCACTTTGACCCAGGAATAGTAGTGCTCGAGCAGAGCGTCGCGTGCCAACAGAAAACGCGCCCCGGCTGGCACCGTGCACACGGCCGTCGCCTTGACCGTCTGCTTTGGAGGCTCATGCTGCCACAGGTTCGGGTCAGGCACGTCTTTGTACGCGGGTACCGGCTTTCCCGCCGCCACGGTTACGATCCGATGATCGGGATCGTGCGCGAAACGCTTGGCATAGACCTCTTCGGGTGCAAGCTCGACCGCCTCGCCCGTGCCCCGCTCGCGAACGAAACGCCGCGCGTCGTCCCGTGACGCGAACAATCCGCTCACGACCACCACGCCGCGCCTGGAGTCGTCGGCAAGGCCCAGCTCCTCGCTATGCACGACGAGCGGATAGCCCAGTCCCACGCCGGGCGAGTCGCCTAACTGCAACTCTGCTAGCGAAGAGAACACACCTTGGATCACCGCATGCGTAGGTGTGACGCAGTCAACGCACACCCTAAAGCTATGACTGCGAAAGTGAACGCCCGCTGGCAACGGAAGAACCGGACTTACCGGCGGAGGAAGTCTGGTAGACACTGGTGGGGGTGAGGTCGCTGGCGGCCGCGGCGGCGGCTGGGGAGCCGGCTGTGACCCGCACCCTGCTGCACACAGGACCGCGATCGCGCCCATCGCCGCAAAAGAACCAGTACTCGCCGTCATATAGTGCAGTGCTTCCCCTCGCTTGCCGTTATAAAGACGCCACGGACCGGGCGCGTCAAGCCATCCCCAATCCAACGCTGTGAACTCTAGTAACGCCATCGAAGCGCCCGGCGCGCCGCTGTCCCCCGTTCAGTTCCTCATCGCCTTGTGGGGAGTGCTCGGCGTACTCGCGCTGTTGACCCAGGCACTGGTTCGGCTCGCTCCGATGGCGCTCGAGCCAATCGTCAAAGGTCAGTACGGCCCGGGCCACTGGGCTCTGTGCATCGCCTGGATGCTGTTCATGGCGCACTCAGAGGGCTACAAGGGTTTCCAAAAGCGTTTCTCACCGCGTGTGGTTGCGCGCGCGGTTCACTTGTCGCGACATCCGCGCGTTGTTCACGTGTTGTTCGCCCCACTATTCTGCATGGCATTCTTCCACGCCACCAAGCGCGGGCTCGCCATCGCATGGGGCGTAACCAGCATGGTGATCGTCCTCGTCATCGTCGTGCGCATGCTTCCGCAACCGTGGCGCGGCATTATCGATGCTGGCGTCGTCGTCGGACTACTGTGGGGTGCGATCGCTATCGTCGCGTTCTTCGTCAAGGGCGTGCGAGGGCACGAACTACCGGTGAACCCAGAGCTCCCGGACGCAGAGGGTCGTTCTTAGGCGCTTCGGACCCTCAAGCGCACGCCTGCGAGTCGCCAGAGTCCCGGTGCTCCGCCGGAAACACGCCGCTGCTGGGCTTTCGGCGCGCAGGTGTAAAGCGCACGGTGACACTGCGGCTTCCCGGACGGACGCGACCGCACAGTTCGCCTGCGAGTGCGATCAACGCGTGCCGAGTTCTAGAACTCGCAGTGTCTGCCGCGAACAGCACCATGTCGCCACCGCCCGAGCGCCCCAGAATGCTCGCCAACAACGCACAGAACCTAGTGCGCTCGGCTGATGCGTCGATGTCCGTCGGAACGCCGACAGCCACATGACGCAGACGTCGCTCTTCTGCCAGTCGGCGCGCGTGCTCTTCAACCCTCTCGTAGAACTCCGCATGCGCCTCACCCCGCCGTTGGCGCACGAACAGTGACTCTCGGCCACCACCGGCGAGAAACGACTGCGGCGGTGTAACGCTATCGGGTTCCATCGCAATGAGGTCGACGGGCTCTGGCTGAACACCAGAAACGGGCACGGGGTATTCGTTACGATGAGGCATCTGCATACGGACTGGTGCGAAGCGGAGTCCGGATGTTCAACCGGACGGGTCGGTTACGTATTCCCGGTCGACCTCGATTGACGTATGCGCCCGATTTCACAGGCACATTGGTCACGTCGCGCCGGCCAGGCGCACTTCTACTCAGCCCCCGCGCGGGTGGCCAAGTTCCGGCTGCACGCGCGATACGCTTAGATATGGATGGCGCGACCGTCGACGGCGAAGGCCGCCTCTTTGACAACCTCGGCAAGGGTCGGGTGCGCGTGACTGGTTCGCGCAATGTCTTCGGCGCTGGCGCCAAACTCGATCGCGACAGCGCACTCTGCGATTAGATCGCCGGCCCGCGGCCCGATGATATGCACTCCTAACACGCGGTCGGTCGTTTTATCTGCAAGGATTTTCACACGACCTTCGGTCTGACCCAGCGCGCGCGCACGGCCGTTCCCCACAAACGGGAACACGCCCTTGTTGTACTCCACGCCCGCTTCTGTCAGCTCTTCCTCGGTCTTGCCGACAGACGCGATTTCCGGATGTGTGTAGACCACGCTCGGGATGGCGTTGTAGTTGACATGGCCGTAACCGTTGACGATGTGCTCAACGCAGGCGATGCCTTCCTCCTCGGCCTTGTGGGCCAGCATGGGCCCGCGGATCACGTCTCCGATTGCGTACACGCCTGGTGCCTCGGTCGCGAAGTGATCGTTCACCGGCACTTGACCGCGCCGGTCTGGCTGGATGCCCGCGCTCTGTAGATTCAACCCGTCGGTGTTGGGGACGCGCCCGACGCACACCAGTACGCGATCGGCTTGAATCGGCTCCCGGCCGTCGACCTCAACGACGCAACCGTCGCCCTCGACCCGCGCGCCCGTGACCTTCGAACCAAGCTGAAACTCCAGGCCCTGCTTGGTGAACAGCTTCTGCGCCTCTGTCGCGACATCGGCATCCATGCCGGGCAGGATACGCTCCAGGTACTCGAGCACCGTGACGCGGGAACCAAGGCGATTCCAGACGGAGCCCAGCTCTAGTCCGATCACCCCAGCGCCGATTACGACTAAGTGCCCGGGCACGGTCGGATAGGACAGCGCCTCGGTGCTGCCGCCGATCCGGTCCCAATCGAATTCGACGCCACGCAGCTGCGCGACCTTGCTGCCGGTCGCGATGATGATGTTCTTCGCTGTGAGTTCTTGTTCGCCGTCAGGGCCCTTGACGATCACCGTCCGCGGACCGGCAAGACGTCCGTGGCCGAGGTATCGCGTCACTTTGTTCTTCTTGAACAAGTGCGCGATACCGCCGGTCAGACCTTTCACGACCTTGTCTTTGCGCTCCAGCATCGTCGGCAGGTCGAGTTCGACGAGCGGCACCTTGATGCCTATCCCAGAGAACGTCTTGCGGGCCTCGTTATAGAGTTCACTCGATTCAAGCAGCGCCTTGCTCGGAATGCAGCCGACACGCAGACAGGTTCCGCCCAGCGCATCTTCTAGCTCAACGCAGGCCGTGTTCAGTCCAAGCTGAGCGGCGCGAATCGCCGCAACGTAGCCGCCGGGCCCGGCTCCGATGATGACCAGATCGTGGTTCGCATTCGCCACGTTACACCTCGATCAGCATGCGCGCCGGCGCTTCCACGCACTCTTTAATGCGCTTGAGGAACGTTACCGCTTCACGGCCGTCGATGATTCGGTGGTCGTAGGTCAACGCGACGTACATCATCGGACGAATCACAACCTGACCGTCACGCGCGACCGGTCGCTCCTGAATAGCGTGCAGCCCCAGGATTCCGCTCTGCGGTGGATTGACGATCGGCGTCGACATCAGAGATCCGTATACGCCGCCGTTGCTGATCGTGAATGTGCCGCCCATCAGCTCGTCCAGCTTCAGCTTGTTGTCACGCGCGCGCTTGCCGAAATCTGAAATGGTCAGCTCGACGTCAGCGAAGCTGAGCCGCTCCGCGTTGCGAATCACGGGAACGACAAGCCCCTTGCCACCGCCCACAGCCACGCCGATATCCGCATAGTTATGGTACAGGATAGAGTCGTCCTTGAACTGTGCGTTGACCTGCGGGATCAACTTAAGCGCGTCCACCGCCGCCTTGACGAAGAACGACATGAATCCGAGCTTGATGCCGTACTTTTCAGTGAATAGCGGCTGATACTGCTTACGAGTCGCGATGACCTCGCTCATGTCGATCTCGTTAAACGTAGTCAGCAGCGCTGAGGTCTGCTGAGACTCGACGAGTCGCTCGGCGATGCGGCGACGCATCGGACTCATCTTGACCGCCTCGGTCTCGCGCGGGCCACTCGCCGTGGGCGTGCTCGCCGTGGGCGT
>JAUIKB010001182.1 GCA_030430975.1 Polyangia bacterium | reverse complement strand
ACTGGGTGCCTCTAGCCCCAGAGGACCGTGTGGAGCACTCGACGCCCGTGCGCTATGCGTTTGTTAAGGCGGTCGAAGAGACGGCAGACGTGACGCGCTTTATTTTGGTCGGCATGGTGCGCCTGGCGCAGGGACGGCTGAGTCTGAAGTCGCTGTCCGGCCCGATCACGATCTACGAAGTGGCAGGTCAAGAAGGGCGCAAGGGGACCGAGTATTTCATCTGGGTAATGGCGCTGATCAGTATCAACCTCGGTTTGCTCAACCTGTTGCCGATACCGGTGCTCGACGGCGGGCATCTTCTGTTTTTTCTCTGCGAGGCAGTTCTGCGGCGCCCGTTGCCGCTTCGAGTGCGAGAGATCGCGCATATCCTCGGGATGGCGATACTGATTGGGCTCATGCTGATCGCGTTTAAGAACGATGTCGAGAAGCGCTGGGATGTGATCGTTGGACAAGTGCGCGAACTAACCGGCTGACCATGGGCAAGGCGAAAGGCGAGACACCCGGCGTTGAGGCTAAGACAGTCGACGCGCGAATTGCGGCAGCACGCGTCGTTACTCGCGTTCTGAAAGAGAAGGCCTTCGCGGCGGCCGCCCTCGAAGCGGAACTCCAGCGAAGTCCCGACATGTCGCAACGCGACCGGGCCCTAGCGACGGAGCTCGTGTACGGCGTGCTGCGAACGCGCGCCGCTCTGCTTGCCGAGCTGAAGCGGTTCGCAAAAAAGGGCGTGGCCAAAGGCGACGCTGAGCTCGAAGCGCACTTCCTGATCGGTGCCTACCAGCTGCTGTTGTTGGACCGGGTGCCCGCGCATGCCGCCGTCAACGGTGCAGTGCGTGCGGTCAAACGCCTTCGCGGTCCACGGGTTGCGGGCTTCGCAAACGCCGTGTTGCGCAAGCTCAAAGACACGCGCCTGGAGCGAGACGAGGCGGTCGTGGCTTCAACGCCAGGCTGGTTGCGTGCGGCGCTCGCTGAGGCGGTCGGGGAAAGCTCCATGCGAGCGCTGCTCGTGCCTGATGATGTCGGGCTCACTATCCGCACCCCTGAGCCCCATCGAGATATCTCGTGGTTGGAGACGACACCGGGCGATCAGTCTCCCTATGCACGGCACCTCCTAAGGGGAGGCGATCCGCGTCGTGATGCTCGCTTCGCTTCTGAACGCTACGCGATCCAAGAGGAGGGGTCGCAGGTCGTCGCCCTGGCTCTGGGGGCGCGGCCTGGTGAAAGAATCCTCGATGC
Source organism: Polyangia bacterium (assembly GCA_030430975.1). Taxonomy (GTDB): domain Bacteria; phylum Myxococcota_A; class Polyangia; order Polyangiales; family Polyangiaceae; genus JAUIKB01. The sequence continues at coordinate 314 of JAUIKB010001182.1, read as the reverse complement.
ATGCGCGGGGCGAGGTCAAAAGTCCCATCTCATCGCGCTCGCCGAGCCACTCGCTCACGTGCACTCTTGCGATCTGTACCCAGCGAAGCTCAGTGCCCTGACCGACGGCGCGCAGGCACTGGGGCTCGACATCGCTCGGACGACAGCCGTCGATTGGACCGGCGGTGTGGCTGACGTACCGGACGGCTTCGACCGTGCGCTGGTGGACGCGCCGTGCACTGGAACGGGCACGCTCCGCCACCGACCCGAGATAGCACTGCGCCTCAACGAGGACGCTCCCGAACGCCTTGCGTCGCTGTCGGAGACGATTCTAA
>JAUIKB010001181.1 GCA_030430975.1 Polyangia bacterium | reverse complement strand
ACCCAAATTCGGGCATTGTGGCTGACCCGTCTGCGCTGACGCCAGACCGCTTCAGCACTTCGACGATCGTCTTCAGAATGGTCTTAGCGTCCACCCAGAGCGACCAATTGTCTACGTACCACACGTCGAGGCGAAATTTCTCAGGCCACGTGAGCGAGTTGCGACCGTGAACTTGTGCGTGTCCCGTGATGCCGGGCAACGCCTCGTGTCGTCGTGATTCGAACGCGGTGTATCTAGCCAGGTACGACACCAGCAGGGGGCGGGGGCCAACGAGACTCATATCGCCTCGCAAGACGTTCCAGAGTTGCGGAAGCTCGTCCAGGCTCAGCGAGCGTATTAGTCGTCCGACTCCACTGAGGCGTTGGCCGTCCGGCAACAGATTGCCCTCGGGGTCGCGTGCGTCTGACATCGTTCTGAATTTGACCAGCTCGAAGACGCGGCCGTGTTCTCCGGGGCGTTGTTGCCGAAACAACACCGGCGACCCGAGCGTCAGCCGAAGACCAGCCCAACACAGCGCCATGGCGGGGCTGCTCGCTACCAACGCCACGGCCGCCGCAGACGCGTCAAAAGCGCGCTTGATGAGCCGCGGTAGACCGGCTTGGGCGCTGCGCGCCGCCAGCAGCGAGCGGTACTCGTGAACCACCGCACGCCAGACGGTTGGCTGATCGAACACTTCGCTTGCGCGCCGTTCACCCGCAGCGCCGTGCTCGGCGCGCAGCCTGGCCGAGGCCAGGTACGTCGCCAGTCCTTGGGCGAGCTGCCCAGCATCGATGTCGACCAGCGCGCCGGTTTGTCCCGTCACCACGGCGTCTCGTGTTCCCGTCGCGTCGAATCCAACAACCGGCAGAGAAGCCGCGGCTGCTTCCAGTGGGACGTTCGGGAACCCTTCGCGGTGTGACGGAAACGCCAACACGTCGAACAGGGAATAGTACGGCGCCGTGTCGGCTACGTGCCCTAGCAGGTGAACATGGGGGTCGGCTTGCATCTGCACGCGGACTGCGTCCGACACTGCGTCGCCTGCCTCGAACTCGCCGAGAAGCACCAGGTGCAGGTCAGCGAAGCGTTCACGGAGCTGCCGAAACGCACCGTGAAGCTCCGCGATCCCCTTGTCTTTGACGAGCCTACCGACGAAACCGATCACCAGCGCGTCGCGGCTGATCCCGTGCTGGGCGCGCATCAGCGCTCGGGTCTCGTCGTCGAGGCGGCGGAATCGAACGCAGTCGACGCCGTTCGATGACCCGTTGGCGAGCGTGCGGAGCTTGGAAGCCCAGATGCCAGGTAACGAGCCGAAGCGTTCGGCTAGACTCGCGCTCACTGGGTACACCGCGTCGGCACAGGCGACCGCTACGGCTTCCGTCGCGTGCAGGATGGCTCTTTTTAGTCCTGTGGTCGTCTCGAGTCGAAGTCCTCGAAGGACATAGATTCGAATCGGGACGCCGCACACATACGCCGCGAGCATGCCGACGAAGCCGGCCTTCGGAGTACTAGCGTTGACGATGTCGGGGCGAAGATCTCGGATGAGCCGGACGGTGGCGATCAGTGCGCGAATGTCGTCG
>JAUIKB010001180.1 GCA_030430975.1 Polyangia bacterium | reverse complement strand
CCTTCGCGGATTCGTACGGCGGCCTTGTCGTCAGTCGCACGCTTCGAGCGGACAGGGTCTGACATGCCGACGGTGTCAGCCTAGTTCTCACGACTGCGCAAGAAACACGTCGCTGGAATCCGGCGGCTCGTGCGCGTCAGTTCCGTGGCCGCCACGAAGCGTTTCGAAACAGGGTCGTTGTACCCGCTGGCGATCGGTACCTCGCCGTTCGTCGAGGCTCCGTAATAGCGACCGATGCGCGCCATCAGCAGCTCGCGAACATACTTTCCCACCAGTGACGCGAGCATCACTAAAGGGTACTGCGCGTCCGCGTCGCGTGCGAAGTGGAGCTCGCCTAGTCCCGGAAATCGGTAGCCGCTGCTCTTGCGCTCTTCTCCCAGAATCGCGTGTAGATGGCCGGAGAGCGGGCCGAAGAATTTTGAGTAGCTGGTCATCCCGCCAACCTTGCCGCAGACTGCGTGGACGTCTTCGCCGGCTTGCTCTCGTAGCCGGAGCGCGAGCCGCTCCATGCTGTGCAGATTGCGGACGAATCGGTTGGCGCCGGTCGCCTTGGCGTCGTTGAGTTGGCGCGTGCAGACGACGCTGCACAGCACGCGCTCCACGAAGATGCCGCGTTTGGCGATGCGGCGATTCTGCGTGGCGACGCGCTTGAGCAGGGTGGCATCCGCTTCAAACGCTTCGCCCGTCACACTCCAGCACTGGCTGCGCACGTGTTTCGGGCACGGCGCCGTGAGCTCATCACGCGACTCCAAGGTCAGGTGACTCAGCAGCTCGTCCGGCGTTGACAGATCGGGAGGACTGACGGTGCGCGCCCACGCTTCGCCGAGTGCGATGTTGCCGTGAGCGATCAGTCGCTTCGAGTCGTCCAGGTCGCGCGAGATGCTCTTCGGCAGGCGCTTCATTGCCGCTGCACTACCGCGTTCATTCGTGCTCGCCATCACCGCTGTGGTGACGAGCGGGCCGAGCTGCGCGCCCAGTCCGTTTTCGTCGATGCCGATGTGGTACGTGTACGCCACCGAGGAGCTTATAGTCGAAACGCTGGCGTCCGGCGCGGATCAGATTGCGCTCGGCTCAGCGCCATGTAAGTTCGCGCCATGCGATTGGCTCCGCTTTTCTACGTTGTCGTTACCGATCCGGTCGACGGCGAGCAGCTACATAGCGCGGTGGCAAGCGCGCTCGCGAAAACGATTGAGCTGGCGGCGCAAGGTCGCGGTGTCGCGGTGCTGGCGATTGGGTCCGGCGCCAACACCGCGTGCGTGCAGGCGCTCCCCGAACCGCTTCGTGACGTCAAAGTCCAAGACCCGACGCCGCTGTACGAGGGGGTGCGGTTTCACCCCGCGGGTTCCGACGCGCCGCAAAGGGATGGTGCGGTTGTGCTGGCGCTGCGGCCCAAGCCGACCGAGCTGATCAAGCTGCTCGAGGACCGCCGAGTCGAAGCCGTGATCTGCTTGCCGTCGTCTGCAGCTGAGCTGCGCCACCTTCAGGTGGCGTTCCCCGATTCGGCGTCAGTATAGCTAATATCCCGATATGATTAAGGATATGTAGCATCCTTGCGTAT
>JAUIKB010000209.1 GCA_030430975.1 Polyangia bacterium | reverse complement strand
CGAGACGAGCAGGAAGCCGTCGACGACGTGGATGATGCCGCCACCGACCTCGATGTCGGTCGTGACGACGGTGACGCCACCTCGTTCATCGAGTGCCGCATCGATACCGATGATCCTGAGCATGGCGGTGGCCTCACCGGTCGATGCGAAGCTCGAGGGCCCGCCACGGAGGGCGGAACAGGGTACGCGGCGTGCGTGACCCGCGACCGAAAAATGATCGAATCGATGGCCGCCATCGGACCGCACTCCTGGATTAGTTTCACCACCGCTTCCGGCTTCCCCGACGACACGTTTCCGAACTTGGGCCCAGATGATTGCGTTACGTTCACGGTGGTCGTCGGCTCTCAATACGAACCTTCGAGTCGCTAGACCTCGTATCCCGACCCCACGTTCGGCTACGGCCGCGCACGGTGTCGAACCAGCGGACTCGTCGCCGCAGCATCGCTCGGACGAGCGGCTCGCCGCTTCGGCCTGAGACCCCAGCGTGCGACTCGTGTCACCTAGTTGGTAGGCAGACGACCATTTGGTGGATCCAGGGCTATCCTGCTGTCTACAGGCGCCTTAAGCGCCAGCGTCGGCTCTGGCCTTGATCGCCAAGGCGAGGAACGGTACCTGTCGTTTGGGGGCTCGATGGGTGACAATAACGACAGTTCGTTCGGTCCGTGGCCGCAACCTGCGCCCGGGTTCTTCGAGGATGCCGCGCCGGTCGTTCTGAACGTACCGAAGGAGCTACAGAGGGATTGGAATCGTCACGTCGGGCGTCGGTACGCAAAGCAGGTCCTGCTAGACACGCTTCCGTCCTGGATTTGGGCTTTGCGAAACCCCGGACTTGCCGACGTATCGGACGACCGGTTCGTCGAGATCGTTTGCGATGGCATCTTCTCAAAGTTCCTGACGCCAGACCTTGAGCCGCCAGACCTAGAACGGTTCGCGCCTTATCTCGGAGGTTTGGAGGCTGGCGAACGTTGGTTCAAGAGTGACTTCAGTCCGATGCGGCACGTGGCGAGTGATGCTGACAGCGCGACGACGCCGAGCGTGGTTCTGTACCGACGCGCGTCGTCGGGGCAGTACCACCTGGTCGCGATCGCGCTGAAAGATGACGTGTTTGATCCGACGATGGACGGCGCTTGGACACTGGCGAAGTACTTTGCGCTTCAGGGTGCGGGCGTGCTGACCACGTTGCTCATGCATCCCAAGCTGCACTTTCCCAGTGGAGCGGTCGATGCGATCACCCGAACACGGCTGGCCGACGGCTCCGTTTTGAAGCAGCTTTTGCTTCCACACTTTCGGCTGGCCATGGCTGTGAACTACGCCGTCCTCTACGGTGCGGGTACGGTCCTGCAGCCGGGCGGGATCTATGCGCCCTATCCGGGCAGTCTGAAGGAGCACGCCGAGGTCGTGGCGACTCTGTGGCGCGGGCTCGACTATCCCGACGGAACGCCCAACCGCGCGTTCCCTCGCTATCGATTCCCGATGGAAGCGCCGGTGATTCACTCTGACTACGGCGAGTTCCTCGGTCGGTACCACGCAGCCCTGATGCGTTTTGGAAAGGTGGTGGCTCACGAGGTTCAGCAGGAGCGCGCGCCAGACGTTGCCGCATGGGCCGCCCATTGCGCGGAATGGGTCCCCGGCTTTCCAGACCGTGAGCTGATCTTCGAAGACGACAATCTCGCTCGGGTGTTCGCGTCGCTGGTTCTAGATGCAGCGGTCTCGCATTCGGCGGACCATTACCTGTATGCCCAGGTCGACATCCGTGAAGTTCCGTTTCGGCTTCACACCGCTGTTCCCAAGCCCGATCAACGCCAGATGCCAGATCGCCGGCACTTGGTCGAAACCCGCGACCTCTTGCACTACAGGATGTGCATGAAGATGTTCTTCCAGCCGTATGTCATCGATCGCCTTTGCGACGTGGACTACGGTTTCCGGGCGAGTCGGTTAAGAGAAGCCAACGAGCGATTTCGCGCGGATCTGCGGGAGACCGAGGCGCAGATCATCCAAGACGGGATTCGCGTGTACACGCCTCTTGAAGAGATGGCGGCCAGCGTTCAGTTCTAGTTGGAGCAGCATGGCGAAATCGGGTCGGGCGAAGGGACTGCTGTTCAACTACCTCAAAGAATGGGCGGTGGCTCGCCACGGGCAGCACGCCTGGAACACCATGCTGGAATCCGTCGGAGATGGCGAACGGAACATCTTTAGGGGCTTGACGCTGGCAATGAGCTGGCATGATATTGCTGCGTGGAATCGTATCTGTGATGCGTTCTTTCAGAAGAACTACGCTGATCCGGACGTCGGCATGGCAGAGTTCTGTGGCGATCTTGGGGAACGAGAACTCACCACCATGGTGAAGCTCGTCCTCAAGCTGGGGTCGCCGGAGTTCATGCTGAAGCGAACGAGCTTCTTGTGGGCGCGGTACTTTGATGCGGGCGAGTTCGGAGCAGAGGAACTCACACCAGGCCACTGGCGCCTTTGGCTCGAAGATGTAGCGGACGCCGAGACCAGCGCGGGGCGACTCACCTGCGCGAACGGTCCGGGCCCGTGGCTTGAGCGAGGGCTGGTATTGTCCGGCAACCCCGGTTCAGTGAAACACGTGACCTGTCGCTACGACGGCAATCCACACTGCGAGTTTGAGGCGACTTGGACGGTCTAGGTTGGGCTTGGCTGTCTTCCCTGTGTTCTTATATCCACTGGGAATCGCATGTCCAGCGGCGATTCGTGTAAGGGTTCGTCGACCGATCCGTTAGACTGCACGGCGAACTATTCGTAGATCCGACGCGATCGCTCTGCACACGGGTGAATTTATATGACCGAGTCCACGTATCCCGATCCTACAGTTCAGCTACGACTCCGTCTGCTCTCGGCGCTCGGAGCCAGTGGCCTCGTCGCCGCAGCATCGTTCGGATGTAGCGCAGGTCCGTCGGGTCACAACTCCGCTCCCGCGTCGCCGAACCAGACGGCCGCACCGCAGCAAAGCCCCGACTACGCGCAGCCGCCAGCGAATACGCCGGCCAGTACCCACCCTGACGACCCACCCGTGGACGGCCACGCGGTGTGCGGCGGCTCATTCCAGACCGAATGCTACACCGAGGAGCAGCTGCGCCAAAACGTCGACCATGACCAGGGCCTTCGACCGCCGGATGAATCGCCGCCCGCACGGCCTGGGTATCCTGGCGGCAAGCTGGCGGCGAACGGTTGTCCGACTAGCGACCGACTGCAGGACGGTTGCTGCAACCCGGCGCGCGGTACCCCCACGAGACAAGGCGGCCAGTGCTGCTACGTGTTCTGTGCAGGAGCGTGCTGCGGGCGGCCGCTTACAATCGACGGCGAAGCGGTGCTCTCGACGGCTCGTCCGCGGTCGGATTGGCGCCGTCTCGAGAACCGCGAACCGAACGCGGCGCTCGGAAGCGCGTGGCTCAGCGATGCGCTGATGGAGCACGCATCGGTCGCTTCGTTCGCTCGGTTTACCCTCCAGCTCCTCGCGCTCGGCGCTCCTGCCGAACTCGTCAGCGCTTCGCAGCAGGCAGCGCTCGATGAGGTGCGACACGCGGAACTGTGTTTCGGATTGGCCAGCTCGTACCTAGGCAGAGACGTGGGCCCAGGCGAATTGTCCGTGGGCGCGATCGGCAGTCTCGAATGGTCCGACGTGGTGCAAAGCGCGTTTCGAGAGGGGTGCGTCGGCGAAACCACTGCGGCGCTGACGGCGCAGGCGCAGCTGAGCGCATGCGAGGAGGCTGGGGTGCGGGAAGTGCTCGACGTGATCGCCGAAGATGAGGCGGACCATGCCGCCTTGGCGTGGCGATTCGTCGCATGGGCTCTCGCAACTGAGCCGAGCGTGCGGGAGGTGCTGCATCAGGAACGAGTCGCGCTCGCAAGTGGGCAAACCGGAGCTACGTGCGATCCAGGGCCGGAGGCCGTGGGGTGGCGTGCGGCGGGGCGTCTTTCGGCTAGCGAGCAGCGCGCCGTAGAGCGGCGAGCGATCGACGGTGTCGTGTTGCCGTGCCTGGACGCGCTGCTCAGGTTGCGCGACCCATCGTTCGACCAAGACGGCGGGCTGCGCGAGCGTGCGGGGGCGAGTTGTCGGAAAGCCTCCGGCTGACGACAGGAGGCTCGCCGGAGGCAACGCCGGCAGTGAGCTGGGTTTCAGGATCAGAGCGCTCGGCTAATCGCCGGGACATTCCATCGCGCAGCGCTCGGCGATCTGTGTGGCGAGCTGGTCTGGCTGGTCGGTGATGATCATGTCGACGCCCAGGTCGAGCATCTGTTTGAGCGCAGGGCCATTGGCTGTCCACACGTTGAGTTCCATTCCGCGAGCGCGCACGTCCATAACCGCCTGTGCGTTGGCCGAGCTAAAGATTAGGTTGAGCGCCTGAAAGCCCGCCTGGTCGGCGGCGTCCAGGCTGCTGGCGCTGACGCTCAGCAGACCCAGCTCCTGAGTGGCGTCGATCTTGCGAATTTCGCGGAGCAAGTCGATGTCGAAGGAGCTGATGACCACGCGTCGTGTCTTGGTGTCGGCAGTGATCGCGTCCACAACCAGCTGTGCGACCGCGGGTCGGTCGGTGGTGGGACACCCGCCGCCGGTTGACTTGACCTCTACGTTGACCTCACCGTCTACTGCAGCGAAGAACTCGCCGAGCGTCGGCGCGATGACACCGGTGCCTTCCAGGGGCGTGCCCTTAGCGGCGTCGAAGGCTTGAATCTCGGCGACCGTAAGGTCCCCAGCGCAGCCGGTGCCATCGGTAGTGCGGTCGATCGTGTCGTCGTGCATGAGGACCATCTGGCGGTCGGCGGTGTCGAGTACATCGATCTCGACCATGTCTGCGCCAGCTTGGAACGCAGCGACGGCGGACTCGATCGTGTTTTCGGGTAGGTCGCCCTTCTTACCGAAGCCTCTGTGACCGCAGTTGGTGATGCTGGCGACACTGCACTCGCAGCTGCTGCTGCCTGCTTGACCGCCGTTGGGGCTCCCGCTGCTGCCGCCGCTACCACCGGTTCCGGCTGTCGCGCCGTTACCGCCGGAGCCCGGGCTGCCAGATGGATCGTTCGAGGAGCAAGCCCCGAACACGATCAGCAGACCCATCAGCAAGCGTCTCATCTGATTTGCAGCGTAGCACTAGGCGCTCGCGACTCCTACGCTCCACGAGTGATCTCGCTCGGCGGCTGTTTCCGGCGCCTTAGCGCTTCGGCATGGTGATGACCATTCGATAGTGCATGCCGTTGCCGTCGCCGCCAAAGTGGAGTTCGAATAACACGCTCTCCAGTTTCCACGCTGCGCTCGCCTTGGAAGGCGTCTTCTCTGCATGCTTGTCGAGCCAGCTGCGGAGTTGATTTGCAGCGACGTTTTCCGATTTGTTGGATGCACTCAGCGTCACCTTTGCTAGGTGGGAGTCGTCGTAGTCGAACCGATAGGTGGTCGGCTTCGCGCTCGCACTCGCCGCGTGCTCGAACTGAACCGTCTTAGCCGTAGCGCTGGTTGGCTTGGCCTTCGTCGCTTGGGCGAGTCGGCTCTGAATCTGCGCGGCGCCAATCCCGGCATCGATCAACATCGTGGTTTCGCCAACCACGAGCGGAAAGTACCCACCGGCGAGTCGCTGCTTCGCTGCGACTGCGTTGCTCTCGCCTTCGAGCAATTGTTCGACCTTGCTCAGGCGGACGAACGCTTTACCGTTCCAGTCGAGTACGGAAACGGCGGCGAAGGGTTTGGCGCCGTCAGGACCAATTCCTGTGATGTAATTAGCTACCACCAGCAGTTCGTTCTCCCTGTCGCGGTCCGCGCTGGGAGTGAAGGTGACGGCCGCTATGTCTTGACCATTGAATTGGTCGTGTATAGCGGGCAACGGGTACTTCTTGCCGCCCGCGATCACAAATCCGCTGAACTTGGTGACACCCTGGTCGGTGTGTTTGACCAGAGCGACCACTGCCTCGGAATGTGGACCGATCGAGCCACGGAATGCAGGGTGCGCCAACGCTTCGCCGTCGCCGAGGTGCGGCTGGACCTCTTTTTGAAGTTCGGCTGCGGATAGTTTCGGATGCGATGGGGGTTTGGGTTTGGCAGCGGGCGGCCTCGCGGGGACGACTGGGTCGGGTTGCGGTCGATCGCGGTCGACGCTCGGTGTCGGCTTCGCGGCGCTCGCTGCAGGATCGTTCACGTCGAGCGGCGTGACCTTGGTGGTGGGCTTGTCTCGGCATGCTGCCAGTATGAATCCAGCCGCGCCGATGATGAGTAGCCTTGATAGTCGTTGCTTCACTGTGTCCCTGCCTGACATAACGCCGGGGCAGGTTCAACGCTTCCCGCGTCTGCGTCGGGCTTTCGGGTTGGTTGGCTCGTCCGAGAGCGACGCGGTCCGGCTCGAGCTGCGGAAGCTGAACACAAACCGATCGAACTCCCAGTGGTGGGTGCGTCGCGTCGGGCGTCCTCGCACGCTACAGTTGGATGATGCGGTTCTGTCGTGTTCCCGTTCGTCTAATGTTGGTTTGCCTACCGGTTTGGGTTTGGGCGTGTTCGTCCGACGACGAAGCGGGTGGTAGCGGGGGTGCTGGCGGCTCCCAGGCTGGAGGTGCTGGGGAGGCCGGGAGCGCTAGCGGTGGAACCAGTGCTGGCGGCTTCGGCGGTCTGGGTGGAAGTGGCGGTTCGACAAGCGCGGGCGCTTCCGGAGGCAGTGCAGGTTCGAGTATTGGCGGAAGCGCGGGCAGCGGCGGCGTCGCGGGTGGCGGAGGCAGTGCGGGCAGCGGCGGCGTCGCGGGTGGCGGAGGCAGCGCGGGGAGTGGAGGCGCCGCGGGCAATGGTGGCGGCGCGACAGGCGGCAGCGCCGGCAGCGGGGGCAGTGGCGCGACCGGAGCTACGGCCGGTAGTGGCGGCAGCGCGGGCAGCAATAGCGGCGGCGCTGCTGGCGGCGGCGGCAGCGCGGGCAGCGGCGGCGCTGGTGGTGGCGGCGGCGCGGGCACTGCCTGCGACTTCGAGGAGCGATTCTCAGTGAGTGACGGAAGCTCGTGGCCAGCGCCGTGGAGTGAGACCGGCGGGGTGGCTACCGCGGACGTCCAAGGAGGCCGAGGTCGACTCGTGCCGACGGTTTCTAGCTACTCGCTCGCGAGGATGTATGCGCCGCTGCCGGCTGGCTGCAGCGACGTCGAGGGAACGTTTACCTTCGAGTTCACGGACGACACTTCCCAGGGCGTCGGATTTTATCTGCGGCAAAACGGCGGGCACCTCCAAACGACGAACCCGGCGGGCGCGGGTTACGCGGCGTTTGCGGAGTCGTTTCGCAACCCCGAAGGATTGGGTTTGTGGCGCGAGGTGAATGGCAACGAGCAGAATTTGTCTCCGGTCGCAGCCGTACCGCTCTCACCGGGCACGGTGTATCGAGTGCGGTTCCAGGTCGAGCAGGTCTCCGTTTCGCAGACGGCGCTCCGCGGGAAGATCTGGCCGGCCGCCGCAAGTGAACCGGGCGCCTGGACGCTCACGCGGATGGATTCGACGGCGAGCCTGCAAAACATCGACGGTGGCGTCGCGCTGGACGCTTGGAGTACCGCGAACCCGGGCAATGCTGGAACTCCTTCGGAGCTGTTCGTCGACGATGTAGTGGTTCGCTCGCTACCCTAAGACGGCGCGTTCATGGCCGGCGTCGGACAAGCGCGCGCGTCGTCAGTTTCGCTGAGGCGCGCCATAGCTGGCGCAACGCTCCGTCCCGAGCGCCAGCGGGAACGTACGCCGTGTGCACGCCGACCCCGCGCCTTGTGAGCCAACGCTCTCGCAGTTTGTTACGCCGTTGCGCGCCGTCGTCGGGCGGAGAGCAACAACACGCATAGCGCAAGCGGCCATTCGGGACCGCGGGCGGGCCGCCCCGGCACGGCACAACCACACCCCGTGTCGGAGTTAGCGCCGGGTTTCGGCCGCACGCACACGTTGCTGCTGTTACAGACGGTCGGTGCGACGCAGTCATCTGTAGAGCCGCATTCGACCTTGCAGGTACCGTTGGGCTCGCAGCGATACGGTGCGCAATCGCTCGTGGCACCTGTCGCATCGGTGATGATGCTGCCATTGCAGGTCGCGGTGTTGCTGGGAGCACTGAGTTTCGCGACCGCGATGCTGGTGAGCGTGACTGCGTTCACGCGGATCATCATCGTGTTGTCGTTCGTGCGACGCGCCCTTTCGACGCAAGAGATTCCTCCCAATCAAGTCATGATGGGCTTGAGCTTGTTTTTAACCTTGTTCGTGATGGCGCCCACGTTCGAAAAAATCCATGACAATGCCGTCATTCCGTTGTTGGAATCCCAAGAGGCGGCGGGACCTGATGACGAGCCGGAATTCGGATTCACCGACGCCTGGAGCGTCGCATCGGAGGAACTAAAAA
>JAUIKB010001179.1 GCA_030430975.1 Polyangia bacterium | reverse complement strand
CGGGCTGCGCCGCCATCCTGAGCTACGCGAGCGGCAAACCAGTGCCGGATCCGACGCCGAGCACCACCAACCCGCTGCTCGAGCACGCTCCGTGCCGGGACGCTCTGACCGCGGTGGCGGAGCTCGAACTGGCGTGTCGGCTCAACCCCGAGAACCTGACGGTCCAGACAGTCTTGAACTCGGCGCTGGGCAGACTGAGCAAGACGCACAGCTGCAATCAAGACGCGACGGACGCCGATCAGAAGGCGTGCCAGCAGGAATTAGACCAAGCCAACTGCCTGCAGCTGAACCAGGAAGACTCGATCAGAGCGGACCTGCTCCTGCCGCAGTTTCCGGCTTGCGCAGCGATCATTCCCACCGACAGTGGCAGCGCCGACGCGGGAACAGACGGATGAGGCGACTCGGCTCCGCACTCGTCGCGTTCGCTGCTCTTGCCTGGACGTCGGCCGCCCATGCCCAAGACCGAGAATACTTCTGCGGCGGTGAAGGCATCGGCGCGGTCCGCGGCACGGTCGGGCACAACCTGCTTTTTGGCGCGATCAACACCAACGCGTCCGCGTTCGGCGCCACCGCGCTCGTCGAGCAGCACTTGTTGCCCGAACTCCAAGTCGGGACGGCTGCGGCGCATTACACCGTGAACTACATCCCCGCCGCGGTGCGCGTCCCGACCTGTACGCCGGACGGCGGGCTACAGATGCAGAAAGTCGACTTGTCCGCTGGCGCCTTCGGTGCGGGCGTCAACGTGGGACCGGTCAAGTTCTTCTTTGCCGGTAGCGCCACGACCCATAATTTTCGCTCAAACAAATGGAACGAAACAGCCGCGGCGCCGTTCTTAGGCGCCGGGCTCACCCTGGGCGCTCCGGCGGCGTTCTTCAAGCGCCAGTTCGTGCGCGACGACTTGTCCGTCACGTTCGACGCCATGCTCGGCGCCCAGTACACGAACGAAGAGGTCGGCGACCTGTCTCTGGCCTATGTCGCGTCTCAAGGGCTGTATACGAACATCACCGAACGACACGTTCACGCCTTTATCGGCGTCCTTTACGGTGCCGCGCGGGATGAAGCCGACGCCCTGATCGAGGCTCAAAAGCAAAGCCTCCTGGATCGCTTCCCCTATATCAAGGCGGGCTTGCAGGACCTCGACTGGCTTGTCGGCGAAGCCAAAGACGTGATCGGCACCACGTCGCTGTACGCGCGGCGTCTGCGCTACGATGGTGTCGCCCCGGCGACGGTCGACCGCGAAAGCCTGACCGACCAGGCGACGCAGGTGACGAACCTGACCACGGCTCACGTTGAACAATACCAGATAGCAAAAGTCATCGATGTGTTTCTGGCCGGCGCCTGGGAGCCCAAACCGTTTCTGCACGAGGCGACCGTCGGGCTAAGCCTCGGCTACACTCAACCAGAAGCGATCGCCCTCGATAGGGTTCGACGGAACGGCCTCGATTCGATGAAGGACGACTTCTTCGCCGGCGCCCGCCTAGCCATGGGCATGGTTCGCATGCCGGAGCTCTGGTACTACGGCGTCGAAGGCGGACCGCTGTTCCGGTTCTCACTCGATCTAT
>JAUIKB010000208.1 GCA_030430975.1 Polyangia bacterium | reverse complement strand
CGTCAGCACGTTCAGGGACGTGGCGAGCTGCCCGGGGAACAGGACCGTCGTGTACAGGATGAACAGACCGCCGAGGCCGATGGCGGCGAGGCCGACGACGCTCATGCCCATCACCGCGCCGCCGCTAAACGCGACGTCCAGGGCCTCGCTGATGCCCTTACGAGCAGCGGCCGTGGTGCGGACGTTGGCGTTGGTAGCCACCCGCATGCCGAAGTAACCGGCCAGCGCTGAGGCGCCTGCACCGACCACGAACGAGACCGCGATCAGCGGGCTGCGTCCTTCGCCTGCGAACGCGACGTTGGCGCCACCCAGCAGGCCCGCCACCACGACGACGAACATGGCGAGCACCTTGTACTCGGTCGCGAGGAACGCCATGGCACCCTTTTGGATCTCTTCGGCGATCTCCTTCATGTCCTTGGTGCCAGCGTCTTGCGACTTGACCCAGTTCGCCTTGATGTAGGCGTAGATGAGCGCCACGAGCCCTGCGGCGGGTGCGGCGTAAATCAGATAAGCAGCCATGGTTCTTTTTGGTTCTTCCTTGCCCGTCGCTTCTAGCCGTGGGGCCTGCGCCGAGTCCCATCCGCGTGATGGAGTCCGGAGGCCGTTTTTCCGCGTGTACGGCGCGGCATTTGGGGGTGGCGGGCGGCCCCGCTCATAGTTCAAAAAACCGTTGAAAGGAAGCAAACCTCGGGGATTTCACGCAGGAACTGCGCGTCCTTACAGGGCCCGTCGAGGTGCGGCGGTGTGGGCGGGTCTGCGTGGGGCTCCTACTGCACGCTGATCAGTCGCCGCGGCACAACCAAAATAACAATAAATTCATATATTTAGTGTGTTTGGGGGCCCCACCGACCTCCGCCGCCCTCGCTGACGCCCGGCCCCTGCCACAAACCGAGCAACCCACGCCGCCCGTCACCGGGGCACCCGGCATGGACCTGCTGCGGCCCACCAACGACCTCGTCTTCAAGCTGCTCTTCACTCAGTCGCCGGACCTGCTGCGGCACATGCTGGAAGCGATCCTGGACCGCACGATCCGCTCCGTGCAAGTCCTCGACGCGCGCGGCTTGACCTTGACCACCGAACAGCGCGGGCGCGTAATGAACTGCAAGTCGTCGATTCTGGTCGACGGGGGGGTGCGTATCGTGGCGACGGTCAAGTCCGTCGACGAGCTGTTCGTCCAAACCCCGGCGTCCGATTAGTTCAGGACTTCGACTAGGATGGTCGGATTGAACGCCGCCACCGGTTCGGTTTGCACGTTCACGCGAACCTATCGGAAGTGTGCGCCAATCCCGCGATCCGTGATCTGCGAGTTCGGGTTTGAGAGGGGAAGATGACCCGCAATCGCGACGTAGCTGTCGGACATGAGACGAGCCCTCGCATTGCTAGGATTGTTGGCGCTAGCGTCAGTGGGTTGCAGTGAGACACAGTCTCCCGCCCCCGTGCGCGCGGTGTCGGCGCCGCTGATTGGGCCCCTCGTGCCCTTAGATGAAGGCGCTCAAGGCGCTCGGTCGTCCAGCAAACTCCAGCCTTCTATTGCCGGGGACGGTACCGGATTCTTGGTCGCGTGGTGTGACCAGCCCGAGTTTGGCAAGCCCACGGTCCGCGGTTGGCGCACCGACCCTCAGGGCCAACCGATCGACGCCACGCCCTTCACGGTGCCGGATAGTGATTGCTTTGCGCCGCTCAACCGGGGCCGAGCAGCGATAGCACACGGCAGCGCCGGCTATTTGGTCGCCGCGACGGTCGAGAAGACACCCAATGCAATCGACATCGGTGGCGTGCTGATCGCTCCTGACGGCGTCGTGACGGATGTGGGGTTGCTAGCATCCACCTCTGACACGCAGGAACAACTACCCACACTTGCCAGCGACGGCACAGGGTTTCTGTTGGTGTACCGCACCTCGTCATTAAGCCTCGATCCCGGACTCGAGGTGCGACGAATCTCAAGCGCCGGCATACCTCAGGGTAGCCCGGTCCGCCTGACGCACGTGGTGACCAACGACATCCGCTACCCAAATGTGGCGTTTGACGGCACCAACTATCTCGTCACCTTCCAAGACGCTGACAAAGTCTTTGGCCAGCGATTCACTGCCGACGGGAACGCCGTGGACGGAGCCCCGCGCGCTCTGCTATCGGCGGTGGCCGGCAACCTTCAGGCTGACTTGGCCTTTGCTGATGGGCACTACCTTATCGCCCATGCCGCGGACGCCACGCCGAATGAAGTGCGGATCGCCAGGCTCGACACCGGACTGAATGTGGTTTCGATGGCGACGGTCGCCACGAGTGCGTCGGCTACTGATCGGACCGTGGTTGCAGCACCGAGCGGGGCCATGGTCGCGTGGTTAGAAGGGTATGCTTTGGCTGGTGGGGTATCCGGTGGCAATGCGCGCATTGCGCGCATTGCCGCGGACGGCAGCGTTACGGATCCCAGTGGCATCCCGGTGACGACGACCCCGGGCGCGCACCTCGCCATGGCCGCTAGCGCGGGCGGCTTCCTCTCGGTCTGGCACCGAGCACTGAACGAGTCGAGTGAGGATCTATCGTTCGGCGCGATCGACGCCTCCGGCACTGTGACCCTTCACGACGCTGCTGGTCTGATCGAGATCGGCCCCGCGGCACAACGCGCACCGGCAGTCGCGTTCACCGGTGCCGAGTTCCTGTCCGTCTGGTCCGCTAGCGACGGCTCGAATGATCGCAACGTGATGATCCGTCGCTCCGATGGGCAAGGCCAGCTCGTCGGAGATTCCAGTCCGCTTGCGGCCACTTCGGCCGCCGAGATGTGGCCGGCTATCGCCAGGGGCAATGATGGCTTTCTAGCCGCTTGGTCCAGCTTTCAAGGCGACGACTATTTCGTGTCCGTAGCAAAACTAGACGCGAGTGGTCGGGTCCTCTCGACCGCGGTGGTCGCGGAGTCGGAAGCTGGTTTGGAGTACGTATCCGTAAATTTTGACGGAGAAAATTATCTAGTCGCTTACGACCGGCAGGCAAAGTTCGGTGATATCTACGCGCGGCAGGTGGACGCCAGCGGGCAGCCCATGGGGGAGGAGTTCGAGCTGCCGCTACCGTTTGGCCCCATGTTTCTGTGGCTGTCTGTCGATATCGCTTGGGGCGGCGTCTACTTGGTCGCGTTCAGCGACCAGAGTGATCACATGCTCTACTATGCGCGGTTTAAGGGGGACGGAACGATGATCGATCAAGCCCCCGTCCAGCTCGGTGACGGAGGTAGCGACGTGGCGACGGCGTACGGCGAGAACCTATTCGTCGTGGTCAACCCAAGTCCTGATGGGCTGGATATTCACCGAATCAGACCGGACGGAACCGTGCTGCCGAAGGTGCGAATCGCTACCGCGCCACCCCCAGGCGGACTATCCGCGATCTATGACGGTTCGCAATTCCGGTTGGTCTGGGAAGGGGCCGGCGGACTTGAAACAGCGCTCGTCAGTCCGGAAGGCGATATTTCGGATAAGGAAATTGTTTCACCCGATGGCAACTGGGGATGGATAGACAGCCGGTCGAGTCGCTTAGCGACCGATTGCGCCGGTACGGTACTGGCTGTGCATGAACGGATCGAGGATCAGGACTGGGCCAGACCACGGGCCGTCAGCTGGACGCTTTCGTCTTCGGTGAACACGGCCGGTGACTGTGCTCCGCCTCCGGCGCTGCCTCTGGACGGCCTCATGGGCGGAGCTGGTGGCGGGGGCGGCGCTGGCGCAGCCGGGACCGGCGGCTCGGGGACGGCTGGCTCATCGGGAAGTGGCGGTGGCGCGGGGAGCGGCGGAACCGGCGCGAGCTCGCCCGCCGCGCCAGCCGACACGGGGGATGACGGGGGCTGCGGTTGCCGAACGGTGTCCGCTCCCAGTCCTAGCAACGGTCGCTGGCCATGGCTCGCCCTGGCCGCACTGGCGCTGGTTCGCACTCGCCGACGCGGCTGAGTTCGACGGGCCTCGCCCCGGTCACCCTCCGCGGCGTGCCGATCGAACCGAGCAGTCGGGCTGTGCGCGTCGCATCCGACTATTTGTTCGGCGTCCGCGCGGTGTCCATCACCCAAGCGTCTGAGCCCTTCACGTGAATGTACGTGGCTTGCTGATCGCAGCCACGGACTCCGAGGGTGCAGTCGTAGGTGTTGCCAGCCTTCTTGCCGCAGTCTCCTCCGATGGGAGTGAACACGAGCTGGTCTGCAGGGCACTGAAGGTCGTGCGCGGCGCGGGGACGAAGCGAGTCGGCGGGTGCAGTGCACCCGCACGCCAAGGCTCCCACGAGGAGTGCAGTTGCATTGAGATAGTTGGGCATGGCGGTTCTCCGGTTGCTGGCCGGCGACACGTCGGCCCGGCGCAGGTCGCTATCACGCCCCCACCGACCCAATCCAGAACCCGAATAGTACACTGAGTTATTCGCCGTGAGAAAAGCCAGGGGTCCAGCCAATCGCTGCCCGCACGCCTCGCGCCCACCGTCTTTCTGCTCGTTCCTGCACCTCGATACGCCGCTTCCTGTGCGGGAACAGGACGGTCGCCCGGCCTGACGGCATCATGTGAAACCGCTCTAGCTTGACCGTTCGGTGTCGGTCCTCCGTGCGGTCAGGAACGGCGGTGCCGTTCTGGCGACCGGAGGTGCCGTATGCAGCGGCGCAACGTCACCTGGACGTGACGCGGGCGCTGATCCGGCGCGCAGATCGTACCGACTGACGCTTGGCCCAGCCTGTGCAGTGCAGCCGGCGAAGGAGCGAAGTGAGTCCGACCGCGACCACATGAGGTTGCATCGTGCGCCACTGGATACAGCTATGACACGACTACGAACGACATTGATCACGGGTTGCGCGCTGACCGCGCTCGTCGCCATCGAAGGCACAGCCACGGCTGAAGCACCGACCTCGGAGCAGCTGGCGCCGCTTCTTGGCGCTGACGCACCGTCCGAGCTCGCCACCGGTGCATGTCCGAAACACCCCTCGAAAACCCTTGAAGATTTCCCACCCTATAAATATGAAATCCGCGCGTCCCACAAAGGTCAGCTCGACGCGCTCGCGTCGTCCATCGCGCGCGCCGCGAAGAAAGGCACGGTCCGGCGCGTGCGCATCGTCGGGCACGCCGCAAAGTACGGCAAGAGTGACTTTGCCAAGACGGCTCGCAATCGCGCTGCGGTCGTGAACGCCGAACTCACCTCGCGCCTGGCCGACCGGGGCATCGACTATTCGAAGCTTCACTTCCACGTCGAAGGGCGCAGCACCGACTGCCCGGTCGCCACCAACAGCACGAAAGCGGGCCGCGCCAAGAACCGCCGGGTCGAGCTGTGGATCGACCGAAAAGCGCCGCCCAAGAAGCCGAAGCCTCGGCCGAAAGCCAAGAAGCTGACCGTTCGCGACGCGATCGTTCGTCTGAAGAAGACGACCTCGAATCCCACAACGCAGTGCCTGACCAAGAAGCTGCTCGATGCCAAGCAGGACCACGACTACCTGCCGGACGACGGGCTAGCGACGTTCATGGCGCAGCCGATTCAGAAGGTCGGCATCACCGGCTATCGTAGCTTCGAGCGCAACCTCAAGAGCTGGATGGACAAGCGTCTGGCCACCTTCCACCGCGTGCCGACGAAGCAGCCGATTCAGAAGCGCTTCGACAAGGCGTTTGCCAACGCGCAGCGATCGATGCTGATGGCCGTCAACGACCTGGCGAATCTCGACTGCTACGACAAGCGAACGCCCTCCGTGCGGGCGTACATCGTGCGACAGAGCAAAAACCCGAAGTCGCTGTACAGCTGCCCGGTGGTGCGCGCCCAGGTCAAGAGCGTGATCAAGAAACTGGGTGGGGTGCGCGGCTGCCGAGCCTGACGCTAGCGGCTTGAAGCGGGCTTGGCTTTCGGCGTCGCGGCCGGGAGCTGAGCCGTGATCACCGCCGAGGTAAACGTCGGGGGCCGGAAGCCGCTGTACCCGGTGCTCCGCGTCGTGATACAGCGCCGAGTATGCGGGTACGCCGTGGCCCCGGTGATGAGGACGCTTCGGACGAGTCCGCGCCCGTCGATGCCGACCGTGGCGGAAACGGATGTCGCGGTCTTTGAGGTAGCGCCTTCGTTGTCCTTCCAGCACTGAGTCATCAGCGCGCGGTAGCCCGCCGCCGCGGTCGGGGTCGGACCTTCCGGCTTGGAGCTAGGAGGTGCCTTCGCGCTGGCCGCCGGCGGCGGCTTCGTCGTCTTGGCGCCGACCGGCGGAGCGCTCGGCTTGGCCGACTTAGGCGGCTCGGCGCCATCCGCGCTCGAGTCATCGCTGTTGGCCGCGTTGTTGTCGGTGGTGGCGGGAGTGTCTGCAGACGGCGTGAGCGGTTCGCTCGGCGCGTTGGTTGTGATTGGCGCGGCGGCGCCGTCGCCGTCGGCGAGCCAGCCGCTGCTGATTCCGACCGCGGCAGCTCCCGCGACCCCGACGAGGCCGAGGACCAAGGCCGCACCGGCACCGAGCAGCAGCCAAGGAGGACCGTTGCGGGGCGTCGCAGCGGTCGGCTGAGGCGGCGAGGTCGGATGCGCGATCGGCGAGAACGTCCCGTACGAAGCGGTGGCCGGCGAGTGCTGCGCGGTGAGCGTGCGGGGCTGGGTCGGCAGGGTCATCTCGCCGCCTATCGGCGCGCGGACCGACGCGGTCGCCGGACCGGCCGCGACCGGCGCGACCGCGCCGAGTTCGGAGGGCGCTTCGGTCAGGATCGGAGCGAGCGCCTCGATGGCTGAGCCGACGTCGTTGAAGCGCTGCTCCGGCGCGAGCGCCGTGCAGCGGGCGAACCAG
Source organism: Polyangia bacterium (assembly GCA_030430975.1). GTDB lineage: Bacteria > Myxococcota_A > Polyangia > Polyangiales > Polyangiaceae > JAUIKB01. The sequence continues at coordinate 1,591 of JAUIKB010000208.1, read as the reverse complement.
GCGTCGAAACCTGCCGGCAGCTGAACCCCCGAGTGGCTCGCTCGCTCGGCGGCGGACGCGCGGTGGGGCGCCATGACCTCGCTATGCAGCGCGTGGATATCGTCACGGTTATTCCAGTACGGCGTTCCGACCAGCGCGAAGTAGGCGGTCAGGCCGAGCGAGAAGATGTCCGAAGCCGGTGTGGCGGCACGTCCTTCAAACTGCTCGGGCGCCATCCAACCCGGTGACCCGATCGGGCCCCGATCGACCGCGGCGTGACCGGTATGGGCGGCCAACTGAACAATCCCAAAGTCGAGCAGCTTCACCGTGAAAGGCACGCCCTCGCGTCGTGGGTCGGCGATGAAGATGTTCGCAGGCTTGATGTCGCGATGCACCAGGCCCGCGCGGTGCGCCGTCGCCAGCCCGTGGCTGAGCTGCCGAAGCACCTCGCCAACCTCCGTTGGGCGAAGTCGTGTCGAGTTGCGAACGCGCGCCGCGAGCGTTTCCCCGTCGAGGTACTCCATCGCGAGCCATGGCATACCGGTCGGTTCGTCGATGCCGGCGGCCACGACCTCCACCACGTGGTCGGTTTGCAGGCCGGATGCGGCACGGGCTTCGAGCGCAAAGCGAGCGCGCATCCGCGGGTCGGCGATCCAATGCGGTTGCAGCACCTTCAGCGCGCGCTTGCGTCCGGTGCTCAGCTGCAGCGCCAAGTACACCGACCCCATTCCACCCGTGCCGAGCGGCCGGATGATCTGGAAGTCACCAGCGAAGACTTCGCCCGAGAACATCCCCTGCATCGAGGTCGAGCTACCACCAGCTCCCTCGCAGGTCAAACTTCGGCGGCGCGTTTCACTGTGTGTCGGAGGCGCGCTCCTGCTAGGAGTTTCCTCATGGCGAACCGACTCGAAAGCACCGTGACGGCCGACTGGACGTTGGGCGGTCCGCACGGCACGGTGCAGGCGAAGCTGGTCGTGTTGAGCGGCGATGACGAGGGACGTGAGCTTCCCATCGACGCTGCGGTCGTTGTGGGGACGGATCCGTCGTGCCAGCTGAACCTGCGCGACCGCACCGTCTCGCGGCGACACGCTGAGTTCGCGCTCGCCGATGGTCGGGTGCGCGTGCGCGATCTCAAGAGTCGCAACGGCACGCTGGTTGGGCAGCACAAGGTGCACGAAGCGGAGCTGCCGCTCGGATCCGTGGTGAGGTTGGGCGACACGCTGATCGGTGTGCATCCGCGCTGGCACGTACGAGAGGTTGGGCCCAGCCAGGCGCGCGAGTTTGGCGATCTGAGCGGACAATCGCTGCGGATGCGCGAGCTGTTCGCCGTGCTCGAGCGCGTGTCGCCGACCGACGTCACCGTGTTGGTCGAGGGCGAAAGCGGCACGGGAAAGGAGCTGGTGGCGCGCTCCGTACACGCGGCGTCGGCCCGCAGCGACCAGCCATACGTGGTGTTCGATTGCGCGTCGGTGCCGCGTGAACTTTCCGAGAGCGAGCTGTTCGGCCATCGGCGAGGCGCGTTTTCAGGCGCCGTGGCGGATCGCGCCGGCGCGTTTCAGCGCGCCCACGGCGGCACGCTGTTTCTCGATGAGCTCGGCGAGCTGCCGCTCGA
>JAUIKB010000207.1 GCA_030430975.1 Polyangia bacterium | reverse complement strand
GGAAGGACTCGCCGGGGGCGTGCGGCTGTGGGACGGGCGCGCGGGCTAGCGGCGTGACGTCCGCGAGGGATCCAACTTCTCGCGCAACACCTCGTCTGCCTCGTCGCCCGTGGCGCGGTGCAACCACACGTTGTCTGGCTGCAGCCCCAACACCGGCCCCTGTTTGCACTGTCCGGTGCATTCCACTTTCAACAACTTGACCCGGCGCTTGGCGCCGAGCTCCGAAACGGTGCGCTTTGTTCGCTTGCGCAGATCCTGTGCGCCGTTGGCGCGGCAGCGCTTGCCGGTACAAATCAGCACGAATTGCTCGTATTCCGCCATCGAACGACCCATGACTCAAGCATAAGGCGTCTATTGAAAATGACTATCAGATTCGATACTGGTGCTGCTCTTTTTTTCCGGGGTTGGGTTATCGGCCGCTAGCGCCGGGGAACATCGGTCCCCGGCATCCCGTCCGCTTGTGGTGGAATGCGCAGGTGATCGCCGCCCTCTTGGCTTCAAGCCCCACGATCTTTGATCGCCTCATTTCGGCGGCCGGGCTGCTGAGCATGGTGCTGTGGGCGTGGCTGCTGTCGTCGGATCGCCGCCGCATCGCGTGGCGTCCGGTCGCCTGGGGCGTGGCGCTGCAGATCGCCATGGGCCTGTTGGTATTGAATCCCGCGCTGCAGGGTTTTTTCTTCTCGGCAGTCGACCGCACCGTCAAGGGTCTGCTCTCGTTCTCCGAGACCGGGGCCTCGTTCGTGTTTCAGAGCGTTGAGCCGCATCAGATCCTCGATCCAAGCGGCAAGCCGGAGACGTTCGTCGGCCGCATCTCGCCGCCGGTCAAGACGTTCGCATTCTGGATTTTGCCGACGATCGTCTTCTTCTCAAGCCTCACCTCCATTCTTTACCACTTAGGTATACTCCAACGCGTTGTTTGGGGCATTGCTTGGGTCATGCAACGCACGATGAAGATCAGCGGAGCTGAGTCGCTCGCAACGGCAGCGAACATCTTCGTCGGACAGACCGAAGCGCCTTTGATGATCAAACCGTACATCGCGAAGATGACGCGGTCTGAACTCAACGTACTGATGACGGGCGGGTTCGCCACGGTCGCGGGCGGCGTGATGGCGGCGTACGTAGCGTTCCTGAAGGATATCCCAGGCATCGGCGGACACCTCGTGACCGCAAGTCTGCTGTCAGCCCCGGCATCGATCGCCGTGGCGAAGGTCATGGTCCCTGAAACCGAGACGGCAGCCACGGCCAGCGGCGTCGACCTGAGCGTCGAACGCGATACGAGCAACGTGCTCGAGGCGGCCGCGAAGGGCGCTAGCGAAGGCGCTAAACTGGCCATCAATGTCGCCGCGATGCTGATCGCCTTCGTCGGGCTGATCGCACTGCTCGACTGGTTCCTTTCGCTGGCCACCGTTGCAGGCGCACCACTATCGATGGCCCGTATCCTGGGTTGGGTCTTTTCGCCCATCGCGTTCACGATGGGTGTGCCGTGGAGCGAAGCGCAGCTCGTCGGGCGACTGTTAGGCGAGAAGATCGTGTTGACCGAGTTCATCGCGTACATCCACTTGGGCGAACTGACCGCGGCGGAGACGCCCGTGCTCAGCGAGCGCTCGGCGGTCATCGCCAGCTATGCGCTGTGCGGATTTGCGAACTTCGCCAGCATCGGAATTCAGCTAGGCGGCATCGGCGGCATCGCACCTGGCCGCATGAAAGATCTGGCAAGCCTTGGACTGCGAGCGATGGTCGGCGGTTCGCTTGCCGCCTTCATGACCGCGTGCGTAGCAGGCGTATTGCTGTAGGTATGGCCGCGATCCGCGTTAGAAATCGCGCAGCGCTGTTGAGCGGGCTACCCGAACGCCTGGCGGAGCGACGCGCACTCGCCCTCGATTTGGTCGAACGCGCTATCGAGAGCGTGGACGCAACGTCCAGCACCGAACGCTGCCTTGGCGAGTGGGGTGCGGAGCGCCCGACAGTCGACACGATCATCGCGTTTGGCAAAGCCTCCGTCGGCATGGCGGAAGTCGCTGCGCAAATCGCGCGTCCCGAACGAGGTTTCGTCATCGCCGCGCATGAGCACGACCGTATCGCGCCACTAACGAGCTATGTAGGTGGTCACCCCTACCCGGCTCCCAATGCGTCCGAGCACGGCGCCGCGGTGGCACAGCTCGCGCGGGCGCTTGGTCCGCGTGAGACGTGTCTCGTGTTGGTGTCCGGCGGGGGTTCATCGCTGCTGGAGCTACCTCGCGCCGGCATCACCCTCGACATGATCGCCACGACCACGCGGCTGCTCATGGCTGCCGGTGCGAACATCCTGGAGCTCAATGCGGTCCGCTCGTCGTTAAGTCAGCTCAAAGGCGGGGGCTTGCTGAAGCTGCTGCAGCCAGCGCGGGTGATGAACATCGTCATCAGCGACGTGGTGGGCGCGCCGGCCGCGTTCGTCGCGTCCGGCCCCACCTTTCCCCCGCCGCGCTCACCGCACCCCGCGGACGTTATCGATGACTACGGGCTGCGCCAGGCGCTACCCGGCTCGGTCCTCAGCGCTCTGCAAGAGCCTCCCCGGTCGGGCCTCGATGCGCCTCCGTGCCGGGTCGCGGCAGACAACGCCATGGCGATCCAAGCCGCGCAGGCTTTGGCAAAGACGCGCGGAATCGAATTGGTGGAGCAGCCCCGTCCGCTCAGCGGGATCGCCCGGGTAACCGGCGACCGCTTGATATCCCGATGGTACAGCGAGAGTCGGGATACGGCGTTCATTGCGGGCGGCGAAACGACAGTCGAAGTGCGCGGTCGAGGGCGCGGGGGGCGGTGTCACGAGCTGCTCGCGGGCTGTGTGCCCGTCTACCGCACCGGGCTACTCGTGGCTTTCGGCACCGACGGCGTCGACGGCTCCAGCGGCGCGGCCGGCGCACTGTTGGACGAACACACGCTAGCGACCGCGCAGCGGGCTGGCCTAGACCTTCAGCGCGTCTTGGCCGACAACGACACTGCGCGATTCTTCGCCGCGACCCAAAGCCAGATCATCACTGGACCGACCGGCACCAACGTCGCCGACGTCTGCATCGCCCTGCCATGATCAATTCACGGGCTTGAACTTCACCAGCCCGTTCATCTCAATGGTCAGCCGCTCGGTCTTATCCCCCACCTTGCTCTTCATCTTGACCGTGGCCTGCGTTCGCACCTGACCCTTGGGTACCGGGCTGCGCAGATCGAAGCGCGTGTCGCCACGCCCGCTACTCGTCATGCCGACCAGCTCCGTTTTTGCCGTGGCGGGGAGTCCCGGCACGTGCAAGCTGCTCGATGGTGCGGTCTGCTTCACGCTCACGCGCAGACGCCCGCGATCACCGTCGAGTTCCACCAGCTCGTGCGTCACGGTCTGCTTCATCTGCATGCCTTGCTCTTTCACCATCGCGGTGACTTCCCACTTAGCGCCCAGCCCGACCGGCTCCTGTGGAAACGGTGCGGCCATCCGCGACAAGGGTCCTTGGAGCGACTCGATCGTTTGCCGCAACGCTGCGCTCTTGAATTGCGTCGTATTCAGCTTGCTGCGCACGACGTGACCGTGATCGTCCACGACGGTCTCGCCGCGGATTCCTCCAAGGGTCTGCAGCGCCTGATCGAGCTGCGCGACGTAGGCCGCGGGCAGTTCGCTCTTGTTGGTGATCGACGGTCTTCCCGACACCATCAATAGACGTGCCGTCCCGGTCGGCTTTACCTCTGCGACGATGATCCGAGCGGTCAGTGCCAATTGGGGCACAGCGGCGTCGCCTAGGGTCCGCGTTCCCATACGAATCGTCGATTTCGTTCGGGTCGACAGGACAACCTGCCGCTCGAGTCCTTTCTCGAACTTGTACTTCAGCGCTCGCCGCGGCTCCGCTCCGGCGCTCAGCAAGCGAACGTTGCTCGGGTTCTTGCCAGTAACAGGAACGGATGCGCTCGGCGCCGAAACCTTGGGCGCGGACTTCGCGGAGGCTATGGCTGAAGCCACGGACCCGCTCGCCCCCGCCGATGCTCGGACAGCGGGCCGCGATTTCGGAAGTTCTTCAGCCGGCTTATCGCAACCAGCGGGTGCCATCAGGGCAAGGCAGCACAGCCACAGGCGGGGACCGTTCACGGCGGCGTCCTACCCCAAAGCGACACCGACGGCCACAGCCCAGCCTCCGCGCCCCTTGACGCCTCCGCTGTAAACTCAGAGCGTGGAGCTATGCTCAGCTACGAACAGCAATTCATCGACGGGAAATGGACGCCTAGCGCGGGCACCGATCACTTCAACGTGGTCAACGCCTCCACGGAACAGATCATGGGCCGCGTACCCGCCGGCTCGGCCGCCGATGTCGACGCAGCGGTGACGGCGGCCCGCCGCGCATTGAGCACTTGGAGTCAAACGCCGGTCGCAGAGCGCGCAGCGCTGCTACGTAAGGCTCAGGCAGCTCTGACCAAGCGGAGCGAAGCGCTCGCCACGACTATCGCCCGCGAAGTAGGCATGCCGCTGAAGCTGGCGACGATGATTCAAGTCGGGCTGCCAACGATGGTGATGGGGCAGTTCGCGGATGTCGCCGAAGCGTTCGAATTCGAGAGCGAAATTGGCAACTCGCAGATCGTCCATGAACCGATCGGAGTCGTCGGATGCATCACCCCGTGGAACTATCCCCTCCATCAAGTCGTCGCGAAAGTCGCAGGGGCACTGGCCGCGGGTTGCACTGTCGTGCTCAAGCCGAGCGAGATCGCGCCGCTGAGCGCCTTCGCGCTCGCGGAGGTCTTCGACGAGATCGGGGCTCCACCGGGAGTTTTCAACCTGATCTGCGGTGACGGCCCAACCGTCGGCGAAGCGATCGCCGGCCACCCTGACATCGATATGGTCAGCTTCACCGGGTCCACCCGTGCCGGTCGTCGTGTGAGCGAAGTCGCCGCGCAAACCATCAAGCGCGTCGCGCTCGAACTCGGCGGCAAGAGCGCCAACATCATTCTCGACGACGCTGACTTCGAGCGCGCAGTGAAGACCGGGGTCAACAATTGCTTTCTCAACTCTGGCCAAACCTGCAGCGCTTGGACCCGCATGCTGGTTCCCAAAACGGAACTCGCGCGTGCGGCCGAACTGGCGAAGACAGCCGCCGAGAAGCTAACGCTCGGGGACGCACAGGAAGGGGCGGGTCGCCTGGGACCGTTGGCGTCCGCCGCACAGCGCGACCGTGTGCGCGACTACATCCGGCTCGGCAAAGAAGAAGGCGCGACGCTCGTCACCGGCGGAGCTGAGCCGCCTGATGGACTCGAGCGTGGGTTCTTCGTCAAGCCGACCGTCTTCTGCGACGTGCGCAACGAGATGCGCATCGCTCAGGAAGAGATCTTCGGACCGGTGCTGTGCATCATCGGATACGACGACGAAGACGACGCAATAGCAATCGCCAACGATTCCCCATACGGACTCGCCGGTGCCGTTTGGTCGGCTGACCTCGATCGGGCCAAGCGCGTGGCGCGACGACTACGCACCGGCCAGGTCGACATCAACGGAGGCTCGTATAATCCCCAAGCGCCCTTTGGCGGGTACAAGCAATCCGGGAACGGCCGCGAATACGGACCGCACGGCCTGCGCGAGTTTCTCGAAACGAAGTCGCTGCAGCTGTGAAACCTACCGCGGCGCTCGCCGGCGTAGCGTTCGCGGCTGGCTTGGCACTTGCCTCGGGATGCGCTGCACCGGCCGTAAACGCGGTTGAGCCGTCGTCTGCGGGGGCGCCACCGCCGGAACGAGAAGTCGCGGCTCTCGAGGACTCGCTCAGCCGGGACGAGGCGAGACTCTACGACGAGCTCGCGACCATCAAGCGACCCACATCGACTGTCGCGGTACCCGCGCCGCCTCCGGATGCACCCGATGGTCCGACGTCACCGGCGACGACGCCGAAGCCACAAGCCAAGCCGACCGGGCCGCGGGCCGTCGAGAAAACGCAGGCGGAGGAGCAGCAGCCGGCAACTCCGTCTGCGTGCGCGGTGCCCTGCAAGGCGCTTGAGTCCATGCGCCGTTCGGCCCGCAAGATCTGCGAGCTAGCGGGGAGCGGTCACCCACGATGCGAACGCGCCAACGAGCGCGTCGTGAGTGCCACCACGCGCGTCCGCGCAGCCGGTTGCCGGTGCTCCTGAGCTACTCGTCCGTAAGCCAAACGCTCACGCTATCCAGCGACTTGCGCTTGAGGTCAGGCACCTGAGCGTCGGATGCGGGATACCCGATGGGAAACAGGATGTACGGCTTCTCGTTGGCTGGTCGACCTAGGATCTTCGACAAAAACGCCATCGGACTGGGGGTGTGCGTCAGGGTTGCTAGCCCCATCTGGTGCAGTGCGTTGATGAACATCCCGCACGCGATGCCGACGCTTTCCTTGACGTAGTAGTTCTTGATCCGCGATCCATCGTCAGCGACGCCGTAGGTCTGCTCGAACGCCACGACGATCCATGGCACCACCTCCAGGTACGGCTTTTTCCAAGTCGTGCCCAGCGGCGCGAGGGCCGCTCGCCACTCCTCGGGCATTCGCCCACCCTCGTAGCTCGCTCGCTCTTCGGCCTCAGCCGCCACGCGTATCTCTCGCTTCAGCGCTGGATCGCTGACGGCCACAAACCTCCAAGGCTGGCGATGCGCTCCGGAGGGTGCGGTCGACGCCGCCTGGATGGCCAGTTCGATCGCCCGGCGCGGAACCGGGTCGCTCGAGAAATCGCGCACGCTTCGCCGCGCCTCGGCTTCTGCCAGAGCGCGCTGGCCGCGCTCCAATGCGACGTCGATGGGAAGGCGCTCCGGGCGATACGGAATGAACGGATAGCGGTCGGTCATGCTGACGTCGGGCGGCGTCGAGCCGCCCCATCGTACAGCCTACTCGAAGTAGACGACCAGATCGTATTTGGTCTGGCCTGCCACGAGACCCTCGGGCGAAACCGACACCTTGACGTAGTAGTCGCCGGCTGGCGTCAGTGGCTCGCTGATGAGCGACTCGTGGTAGTTCGTGTCGCCGCCGGTCCCAAACGGCGTGGTGCCGTCGGATCCGAACACCTCGACGAACGTGTCGGCCTGCGGGTCACCCGCCAGCGTGCGGATCGTCAGCGACTTGCCGACGTCCGCGCCACCGACCGTGATCTTGAACCAGTCCTCGTCAGTCGCCGAACCGAGCTCGGCTGCCTGGACGAGCGAACCGTCCGTGATGACGCCAGCCGTGGCCGTGTCGTTGTTCGGCTCTGACTCCGTGGCGGCCGTCAGGTCACGGCTGGTCGTCTTGATGTTGGCGGTGTAGCCCGACGTGCCAGACACATCGATATAGATGATGTGGGCGGGGTCTCCGCCATCGCCAATGCGGACGTACTCAGTGCTCTGCGCGAGGAAATCGGTGAAGGAGCCAGTCGGTCCCAGCACCACCATCTCCGGAGAGGCGTCGAAGTCGTCGGCGGTGACCGAAAGCGTCGTCAACTTCAGACCGCTGGCGGGCGTGAACTCGAACAGCTGACTCGCGAACGGCGCGTCCACCATGAACGATTCGTCGGCGCCTAGCGCTTTGGGGCTGCGAGCTGCCAGCGTCACGCCCTCCGGATCGTTGAACGACAGCTCTTCCCCATCGGGACCACTGAGGAGTTCCAGTGGGAACTGCTCGGCTTTGGCGTCGGCGTCGATCAGCATCACGCCTGACGCCGAATACTGCTGCACGTCGTTGATCTGTACGGCAACCCCGGCGCCAGCGGCGAGCGTAACGTTCGTGAACTCGGGCGCACTGAACAAGCCGCCTCCGGTCGCGGTCGTGTCGAACGGGTTTTCGAGGTCCTTGTTCTTAGCGGTGAAGAACACGAGCGAGCCCTGAGCGGGGGTGCCTTCCAACGTGAACTCGACCGGCGACTCCAGCTTAAACGCGCCCTTGTACGCGACCTCGCTGTCGCCCTCTTTGACCATGACGTCGCGCGCTCCGAGCTCGGCGGAGCTCCCGACGGTGATCGTGGCCAGAATCGCGGTGGGGCTGGCCACGGTGACGTTGTCGACGGTGACGCCAGCGCCGAAATCGACGGTCGCGGCGTCCGACCAGTTCGTACCGAATCCGCTGATCAGCACGTCCTTGGTGCGGCCGACAAACACGGCGCCGGGAACGACACCACTCACGCTGGGGTCGGCGCCCGAACCGGTGCCGTCCTGCCCATCTTTACCATCGGCGCCTTGGGCGCCGTCTTTACCGTCGGTGCCGTCAGAGCCAGAGCAGGCGACGAGGGCCAAAGCGGTGGTGAGCCAAGCGGCGTGGCGAAGGAAGCGGAAGCTGGACGACATAGGGAACTCCAAAGCGAAAGGAACCAACTCGGTTCGCGCGCTGTTTGCCCCATTCTGAGGCGCTGTGCAAGCGGCCAG
>JAUIKB010000206.1 GCA_030430975.1 Polyangia bacterium | reverse complement strand
GGGTTCAGACCGTTTTCGCTAAAGAACTTGTTGTGAGCCTCCTTGAGGAACTTCGTATGCTCCTCGCCGGCCGAGTACACAAGCGACCACGTGCGCGCGTTGCGCCAGTCGGCGTCGTTTCGGCGCAGCCCATCCATCTCAGACAGAATCTGCTGCTTATCGTAGCCCTTGGCGGGTAACGCCGTTGAACAAAAATCACGGTCAGTTGACATGGTTCTCCTGGGAGTCGTGCGGATTGAGCAAGCGATCTGCGTTCTTCCAGAGCACTTGGTGTCGAAGCTGCTCATTGTGCTCGGTAGCCGTCAACAGCTTGAGCACGCTAATACCCTGATGGTAAAATGGCCAATCCGACCCGTTCATCAGACGCTCCGGCGGGGCCTTGTCCAGTATCTCTTTGATGGCGTCTAGTCCCTGACAAGAGATCTCAAGAAATACGTTCTCGTACGTGCGAGCCAGCTGGATACCCATCTCGTACTGGAGGGCTCCCGAATGCCCGAGGACGAACGTTGTCCCCGGCAGGTCGTGTATCGGGCGCCAGTAGTGCTTGAGCTGACACCTGGCGTCCGCTCGCTCTCCAACGATTCCCACCGGGCCACAATGCCACAGCACCGGAATCCCTAGTTCGCCGCATACTTCGTAAAGGCGCATGGCGCGAGGGTGATCGGGGCGCATTTGCTGAACGGCGGGATGCATCTTGAAAGCGCGCGCGCCACGTCGGTGCGCTTCGCGGAGCGCCTGTTCGGCGTGACGTTTGAACGGGTGGATTGCCGCAGCCGGAACCAGTCCTTCGTAGCCCTCAGCAACCGTGAGATAGGCATCGGTGTTGCTGACGCCGATCGGCAAATCGATCGCCAGTATCAAGGACGTGCGAATATTGATCTCTCCCATCGATCGGCGCAGATTCGGCGCTGTGTGCGTCGAACGCATGCCACCATCGCTCAGCGAACCGATCGACAGATCGTGGCGCATGCGACGCATCGACTCGTCATCGAAGTTGAGGTTCATGTATGTGTCGATGCGGAACGGTGTCTCGGGGTCCAGATACAGCTGAATCGCGCACTCGCGATTCAGATCGACGTTCCCACGCGCGACGTAGCTGAGGGCTAGGTGGGTGTGGACGTCCGCGATGGGACCAACGTCCGCGGAAAGAAAGTAGCTCCCGTCGGGGTTTCGTCCAACGTACTTGCTCTCCGAGAGTCGTAGCTTCATCGCCGGCAGCGTACTAGCGGCCGCCGCTCGTGTCAGTCGCTGCTTGCGCCGGCAAGTATTCTCGGGGTGTACGGCCCCCCGCCTACTTTCCCACACATGCGGAGAAGACCAACACGCCGGCAGCTAAGCGCTAAGCGCCGGCATGCCTGGTGCGACCCCAACCGGCGCATGCCGGCCGGAGCCGACAACGGCCAGCAGTTCGTTCCACGTCGCTTCTACTAGGTTCCTGGCCTCGAGTTCGACGGCGGAGGTTTGAGTTTGGGTCAGCATGCCCGCAGCGTTCCATGACGCGTCGTCTGCCGTGGTCGCCACCGAAACCCGAAGACGATGCAGCGCCGACTGAAACTCGGCGTCGACGCGCGCGCGATCTACCGGGCTCAACCGCGACATCGCCCAGGTCACGAAGCGCCAACCGAGCTCAGCGTGGCGCAACTCGTCGCTCGCGATCTGTTGCAGGACGCCCGCCACGTGATCGAAACAATCCAGTCGACTGCGCTCGGCGACGAGCAGCGCGGCCACCGTTTCGCCCAGGCAAGCCTCCGCCGCAGCGCGCGCGGTGATGACCGTCAAGTCGTTTGCCACGTCGACCGACGCCATCGACAACGGCCCCGCCTGCATCACGGTGTCCCCGGCCTCAATGGCGTATGCGGCGCTGAGCCCGAAACACTGGCGCGCGTGGCGAACCTCGTCGAGCGCCGCGCGCTGGGATCCAGTCACCAGCTCCGGAGGTGCGCCCACCGCCAGTAGCTCCAGCGTGAACCTGGCGAAGGAGGCGACGGATGCGTGCTCCGCCAGAGCATCCTCGAGCCACGCGGCGGAGAGTTTCTTCGCGAGGCGTGAACCGCACCTAGGGACATCGCTTGGGACCTGCCACTGGCAGCCCACAACCGGCTCGGAGAGCCGGTAATGCCCGTCCGCCGTGAGCGGGCGACCGCAGGGGGCGGGCGTCCCTTTGCACACAGTGTAGCAACACTTGGCACCCTCGCGCCGCGGACCGGACACGTACTCCATGCCGCTGCAAGCCCCAGTCACGTCCGCGCCACCCAGACAGCCCTGCTTGTCATAGTGGTAGCCGCCACGCGGCAGTGCGCCGTAGCTGGGTGGTGGCGTGTTCGGAGCCAGGCAGTGCTTAACCGGCTTTGCGCACGAAGCGGGCTGAGGGCGCGGCGGCGCGGGTGGCGGAGTAGATGTAGACGTACCCGTTTTCGCGGCGGATGGCGCCGCGCTCGGCGCGGCGCTGGGTGTGGGTGCTACCGTCGGCGGCGGCTCTGCCGGCTTGGAGCTCGCGACTACGCGTTCAGTCGTGACTGCAGGAGTTGGCGCCTGGCTGGGCTCCTGCCGCGCGGACTGCTCAGCGCAGCCGGCGAGTACGGCACCGGCAGCGATCGCAGAAGACAGCCGCCGACGCTCAACTGTCCATTCTGGCATGCGTGAATTCTGCCGGCAGCCCGCTCGAAGGACAAGCTGACGTAGCGAACGCGCCGTCGAGGAAGCTATCACAGCGACAGAGCGTAGGACGCGACGAGGCCACGTGTTTAGAGGGAACGCTTTCACACTCCGAGTTCTAGTCCTCGGCGCCACGTGCGCCGCTGCTGCCTGCGCGTCCCCAACCCGCGTGGCTCGCGCGCCGGAACCGGGTGAACCGTCCCTGACGCTGATGACCTACAACGTGAACTACGGTCAGCCCGGACACCCCAAAACGCTCCAAGCGATCGCCGACGAAGACACGGATATCGTCCTGCTCCAGGAAACCAACGCCGAATGGGAGACTGCCCTTCGCAAACGGTTCGCCAAACGCTACTCGACACTGGAGTTTCACCACTGCTGCAACGCGGGTGGACTGGCGGTGCTGAGTCGGTTCCCCGTAAAAGAACGCGCGTACATCGAGCCGCCGCGGGGCGGCTGGTTTCCTGCCTGGTTAATCGAAGTCGAAACCAGTCTTGGCGCGGTCCAGATCCTCAACGTGCATCTACGACCGCAACTCAGCCGCTCCGGTAGCGTCGTCAGCGGCTACTTCACGACGCCGCCAGTCCGCGAGGCAGAGATCACCCGCTACGCGAACTTGATGGATCCGAAGCTCCCGACGCTCGTCGTTGGAGACTTCAACGAAGGCGACGGCGGGCGTGCGGTCGCCGTGCTCGAGCGCCGCGGATTTCGCACGGGGCTCCGTGAGTTTGACACCTCTGCGGACACGTGGCGCTGGCAGACCAGCGTGGGCAAGATCGAGCAGCGCTTGGACCACGTCGTCTACGACCGACGCATGGTTCCTCTCGCGGTCGAAGTCCGCAACGCTGGGCGCTCCGACCACCTACCGGTAATCGCTCGATTCAGTCTCAGAACGGTTCGCGAGTAAACCGCACACGCCGATTCGATGGCGGGATATCGTGGCCGCGATGACCGCGAAGCACCTGGTACTCGTCGGAGGCGGGCACGCCCACATCGAAGTGCTGTGCGACCTCGTCCGCGCGCCCGAACCCACGCTGCGGATAACCGCCATCTTGGATCGACGACTGTCGGTCTATACCGGCATGGTCCCCGGCGTCATTGCCGGTGACTACGCTCCTCAGGAGGCGACCATCGACGTCACGGCGCTGGCCGAACGCGCCGGCGCAGCCGTCATACTCAAGGCTGCGCGGGCCGTCGAGGACGGAGCCGCGCGCTTGATCGACGGCGACGTGGTCGGTTGCGACGGCCTGTCGCTCAATGTTGGCAGTACCATGGCACCCGATGTTCCAGGGGTCAGTGTTCACGCCGTAGCCGCACGCCCTATCGCGACGTTGGTCGAGCGACTGACAGCACATCGCTCTCGCGACGCCCGAAACGTCGTCGTCGTGGGTTCAGGTGCCGCTGGCGTTGAGCTGGGATTCGTACTGAAACATCGGCTGTCGCATCCCGGCCACTCACCTCACGTCACCGTGGTAGGCGCCGCACCGCGTGCGCTGCCCAGACAACCTGTGCGCGTCAGTGAGCACCTTGAGCGCATCGCCAGGGCCGCCGGTGTCGTGATGCTGCACTCACAACGCGTGACCGAGGTACGCGCCAACGCAGTCGCAACCGACAGTCGCGACCTGCCGTCCGATCTCACAGTGTGGGCGGCCGGGGCGACCCCCCCATCGGTTGTGCAGGGCTCGGCTCTGCCCAAAGCCGCCGACGGGTTCATTTCCGTCGATCGGAGTCTTCGCGTCGTCGGTTCGAGCAGTCTATTCGCCGCGGGCGACTGCGCCACGCTCATCGACGAGTCCACCGCGCCCAAATCCGGTGTGGCCGCCGTTCGACAAGGCGAGGTGTTAGCCCGCAATCTCCGTGCGTGGGCGCGCCGCGAAAGCCCCGAGCGCTATACTCAACAGCATCACGCGCTATGCGCGATCAACCTAGGCGGCCAACGAGCTTTCGTGACAAAGTACGGTTTGAGTGTCTCGGGGCGTCTGGCGTGGCAACTCAAGGACTTCATCGACCGACGCTACATCGGCAGATCGCGCATCTGATACGGCTGCTACTTCGCGCCGTTGCTCGCCGCGCCGCTCGTGCCACCGGATGAGCCGCCACCGGATGAGCTGCCACCGGATGAGCTGCCACCGGATGAGCTGCCACCGGATGAGCTGCCACCGGATGAGCTGCCGCCGGCCCCACCTCCGTCGCCGCCTTCAACGCCACCGTCCGTGCGATTGTTACAAGGGTTCTCGCGTACCTCTGCCGGGACGATCCCGCCGATCTTGATAGGCCCAGCTTGGTAGACGATGCCAACGCTTACGGCATCACAGACAGCGTTCGGGCCACCCGTGCCGGGAATCGACCGAATGTCCAGCGACGGACGCGCGGCGTTTTCGAGCAGCGTGAAGGTTCCGTCTCCTGGACAGATGCCTGAGAATTCGACGCCGTCGAGCGCGTCCCCAAGGCTCCAGCGCGCGGTCAGCTGGACATCTTTGAATCCCTTGCCGCCGTTGACGAGCTTGCCGACGATCAGCACGTCCGTGAACCGCATGGGAATGCGCCCGTTGTCGACCCACCGGTTGACGACCGGCAGGTACATCGTGACCCGGTCGGGCACGCGAAACACAAGCTTGCCTTCGGCGACGTACGCGTTGTCGTTTCCGATAAGCGGTAGGTCGATGTTGCCGCCGCCGAAGTTATTGTCTTGGAGAAAAAATCGGTCGTTGCCATCCCAGGCCGGGCCTTCGGGCGGTGGCGCGGCATCCGCGCCGCCCATGAACGCACCGTCGAGTCCAGAGTCCGGCGCGCCGTCCCGCAGCGCGTAACGCGCCTGCGCAAACCAGACTTTGACGCTAGGATCGTTGGCGTTTCCGTTGAAACCCTCAATGTGAATGACGGGCGTGGTCACCCCGTTGTTGATGGCATCGTTGATCTCGTTTTCGAACTCTGGATCGCCGGCCTTCAACAGCGGATACAAGTTGTGCCCAAAGCTGTTGTCGAGCCCGTCTTCTCCGTCGAGTTCCGACTTCTCGACGCCTTCAACCGGCTGACACTCGACATCAGGGTTGGCGCCGTAGGAGCATCGATCGTCCAGATCGAGGCCGATCGTTTTCCAATCATTGCCCTGGTCCACCAAGATGTCGCGCAGACCGAACGTCAGCGAGATATCGCCGTCGTCGGGGATGTCCGGCCGAGGCGGCGCCTTGCGCAAGTCGCAGGTGGCTCCCCCACCGCCGTCGGCTGCGCTACCTCCGTTGCCTGTGCCACCGGAACCCGATCCTGCCGTACCACCGGAGCCGCCACTGGCCGAGCCCGCTGTCCCGCAGGGCGGAGATTCACACGACTCGGCGAAAAAGTCGTCTAGCGAGCGCCCTACCAGGCTGCACCCCGCCAGCGTCGCTCCACCCAACACCAGAACTGCCGCTCGATTTCGTCGCATCATCAATCTCGAAACACCCGCAGCTAGCGTAGCAGGGGGCGCCGCACCTGACGACCCTGGTCGCCTGGACGCCTACCTGGGTCGTAGGCGGGTTACTTTGGCTCTCGGCTCGGGATCGAGCGGCGGAAGCGCGCTAACCAGGCGCTCGATCACCGGCAGCGCCCGCACTGCCGCGCCCTCCGCATGGAGCTCGGAGAACTCCGCGTCGAACGCCAGCACGAGCACGTAAGTCGCGGAAAAGCGCCGGGCTAACAGGCCAAACTGCTCTGAATGCGACGCCCAGCGACGAGGCGATGACTCGGCGCTGCGCCGCACTTCTTGAACAGCGCGCGCCACCACTAGAGCCCCTTCCAGTTCGGATGCGTCCAGCGCAATGCGCTTGGCCAGGGGCGGCAACTCTCTGGCTAACTGCAGGGCGACCGACGGCTCCGCCACCGGTGACAAGCACGCTTGGAGCGCCCGACTGTCGAGCTGTAGCAGCTCGGCCAGAGACAGACCCATCCCTGAAACACGCTCGTGAAACCGAGCCATGAACACCAAGTCGTCGACCCCGACGCGCTTGAACAACGCCTCGGAGGCGCCCCAAACCACTGGGGAACGCTCATCGATCACCACCGCCGCAGCGGCGCCCACGCTGAGCCTGACGACATCCAAGATTTCGTCGAGTCGTTCGACGCGTCCGCCTGGCGGCACGGCGGCGTCCAACGCCTGAGCGGCGACGTCGACGAAGCTGCCCATCAATGCTTCAAGACGCGAGCGCGTAGCCTCGTTTACATCGGTCGGCGAAGTCATTCGCGCGACCAAGCGCCAACCGTCGGGCCCCTCAGCCGAAACGACGCACGCATCCTCGGGCGGCGCTCCGCCGAATTCGATCCGCGCGTCGACAGCGCCCAGCCGGCGCTGGACCACCTCAAGGAATCGCAACAGGTCTTGCCGCATCGCTTCGGTGAAGGTCGTGGCACGAACGACGGCGAAAGTAAAAGCACCCGGCGACCAGCCTCGATTTTCCAGACCGCGAGGCGTAGAACTAGTCAGGTGAGCTTAGCCCGCATCCTGATGACCGGCGGATTGTGCTGTGCACTGACCGCGTGCGAAGGCGACACCCCACAGGCCGGCGCTAGCGGCGGCGCCGCTGGCGGGAGTCAAGATGCGGGCTCGGCAGGCTCCGGGGCCTCTGCGACTGGCGGAAGCGATGGCGGCGGTGCGGGAGGTGCCGGAGCCGGAGGCGCCGGTGGCGCCCTAGCGGGGAGCGGCGGCAGCGCGGGAAGCGGCAGCAGCGCGGGCAGTAGCGCAGGCGGCGCTGGCGCAACCTCCGCCTGCCCGCCAGGACCCTACGGCGCTCCGCTGTCCGGCACGCCAACCGCAACCCTCGTTTCATCGGGCTTTGGGTTCATCGAGGGCCCTATGTGGCTCGAGAGCCAAGGCATCTTGCTGTTCAGCGACATGGATTTCGCTGGCGCACAAAACGGGGTCCCGCCGTCACAGATCCGTCAGCTATCCGGGGACACGCTCAGCGCGTTCCTGGTTCCGAGTGGCAGCAACGGCCTGGCCCTGGGAACCGACGGATCGATCATCGCGTGCACTCACGACGACCGCAGCCTGTCGCGCATCGACCCGGTCACTAAGACCCGTACCACGATTGTCGACCGGTTCGAGGGCAAGCGCTTCAACTCACCTAACGATGTAGCCGTGCGATCCGACGGCACGCTGTACTTCACCGATCCCACATGGCAACTTGGTCTGCGGCCGCAAGAAATCCCCTTCAAGGGCGTGTTCCGGGTTAGCGGCGATCAGGCGTCGCTCGTCGCTGACAACTTCATCAGCCCAAACGGCATCGGGCTTTCCCCAGACGAATCGTTGCTCTACGTCGCAGACGACAACGCAGGGCACCTGCGCCGGTTCGACGTCGCCCCATCCGGCGAGACCTCGGACGGCAGCGTGTGGGCCAGTGTGCCCAATCCCGATGGGATCACGGTCGACTGCGCCGGAAACGTCTATGCGGCATCCAGCCAGGGTGTCGTCGTGTTTGCTCCCGACGGAACTAGCTTGGGAACTATCAGCGTTGGCGCGCATCCAGCGAACTGCGCGTTCGGCGGCTCCGATCACAAGACGCTGTTCATCACGGCACGCGATAAGCTGTACAGCATAGCGCTCGGCGTACCGGGGCCGCCGAGCCCCTAACCGGCGCGCGCAGATTCCACAATCGAGCACGATTTTTTGAATCAGCTCACCGAGATCCGCGGGGCGGCATGGTAAACCCGTCGGCATGCGCACCCC
>JAUIKB010000205.1 GCA_030430975.1 Polyangia bacterium | reverse complement strand
CGGCAGTTCGCGGCCACGACGCATCGAACGGATGGACCTCACGTCCACGGTCGAGGACGCGTTGGGCGACCTCGAAGTGATTTGGACCAGTAACATCGATGGCGAACTGGGACGCGGCGAGGACACGAGCTTCATCGGTCTATCGATGGGCACTCATCAGATCACCGCAGAGGCGCGGCAAGCCGGGACGGTGCATTCCCACACCATCACCGTCGAGCGCACCAACACCGCCCCGATGATGTCGATCCAGCAGCCAACCGGTGGGTCGTTTTATTTGAGTGAGACAATCCAGCTGCGAGGGACGAGCGCCGACGAGAATGAAGACACCAGCACGTTGACCGACTCTCAGGTGACGTGGCGTGATGGAGACACCCTCGCCGTATTGGCCACAGGTCACTCGTCCAGCATCAGCGCCAGTTCACTCGGCATCGGGACCCATTCGTTGCTGTTCGTCGGCGACGACGGTGGGCTCCAGAGTTCCGCCAATGTGTTGATTCAGGTCGTCTCGAATCCGCCGAACCTGCCGCCGAACATCACCAGCATGACGCCTCCGCACAATGCGGACTTGGGCTACGCGGACAAGCAGATCGGTTCGACCTGGTATAAGACAGTGACGCTGGCGGGGAACGCTGTGGATCCGGATGGCCCCACGTTGCCGAACTCTGCTTACGTCTGGGAATCGACGTATTCCCATCCGACGCTGGGGCAGCAAACGATCAGTCTGGGTACCGGCAAGACGCTTACGGTGGATCTCCCAGCTTTCGATGCCACGACCAATCATCAAGTCAAGCTGACAGTGACCGATGCGGGCACCGCCTCGAGCAGTTCGACCAACACATTGAGGGTGCATCTGTTCATCTAGCCGCCTAGGTTTCCCGATGGTTACGCAACGGAAGCTTGACAGATAGGGCGAGAGTAGCGAAGTCATCTGTATGATGCGTATTCGTCTCAACCCCTTTCGCTCTGCCACCCTCGCTCTAGGCGTGGGGGTGGCAGGTCTGTTCGTCTCTTCGACCGCGTCGGCCAGCGAACCGCGGACCCACGACGGTCTGCACTTGAGCCTCGGTGTGGGCGCGGCCTACAACGTGACGGGGGTCGCGATCGATCCAGAGCCGCCCAACAACCCTGACACATCGTTCTCCGGTGCCGGCATCGGAGCTCTCTTGATGATCGGCGGTACGCCCATACCGGGGCTTGCCATCGGTGGGGCCAGCATGGGGTTCCACACATTCTCGCCCACCGTGAAAATCGGCGATCGCGAGACGGAGGCGGAAGGCGACGCGGTGGGCAACCTGCTAGGCGTTTACGGAGACTACTACTTCGACCCTCATGGGGGATTCCACGCGTTGGCGATGTTCGGGTTTGCATCACTGGATGACGGTGATCCCAAGACCGACAACCTAGCGCTCGGGCTCGGCGGAGTACTGGGTGTTGGGTACGACGTGTTTATCGCCGATGAGTGGAGTCTGGGCGGATTGCTGCGCCTCCAGATGAACCTCACCGGCACACGCGACGACGAGACGAAGGTGGATGTTGCGTACGGCTCGATCGTCCCAGCACTGCTTTTCACCGCCACGTACCACTGACGGCCGAACCGGGTATAGTCGTGCGCTCGGCGCATGAACGACTCACCACGCAATCGCATTCGCTGGACGGGAACGTTCGCCGATCCGGCGATAGAGCGGGAGTTCAAGGAAGCCTGTGCCGATGAACTGAAGCGGTTTCTCACCGTTTCTCTCGGGGTCGCGACGGCTGTGTTCCTGGCTTACGGCCTACACGACGCGTGGGTCATTCCGACGATACGCGTGCGCGCGTGGACGGTTCGGTACGGCGTGTTTCTGCCGGTCGCCGTCGTGGTCATGCTGGTGGCTCGGACGGACTTGATCCGCCGCGCGCACCAGGTGCTGGTGCTCGTGTACGGTTGGGCTGCCTGCTTCACGGTGCTTTACATCGCCGCGATTTCACCACCGCACGGGTTCTACCTGTATTCGTCGTACGCGGTGCTGTTTGTGACGCTCGGTCCGTTTGTCGCACGCATGAACGTGGTGACTCAGCTCGCGTTTACCTTCTCCACGACGCTCATGTACAACGCACTGGAAAGCGTGCACTCGAGCGATGACGTCAGAGTGCAGCTGAGCGCTTCGGCGACGCTGCTCTCGCTGGGTTGCATCGGCGCGGTGCTGGCGTACATGCTCGATAAAGCTGAACGCACGTCGTATCTTCAGGAGCGCACCATTCGCGAACAGGTGGTCGCACTCGACGCTGAAAAACAGCGTTCAGAAGAGCTGCTGCTGAACGTATTGCCACCGAGCATCGCCGAACGACTCAAGAACGAGAATCGGTCGATCGCCGATGGCTTTGAGGGCGTCAGCGTGCTGTTCGCGGACCTGGTCGGCTTCACGCAGATGAGTGCTCGACTGACGCCTGAAGAGCTAGTCGACCGACTCAATCAGGTCTTCTCGAACTTCGACGACCTGGTCGACAAGCTCAAGCTGGAGAAGATCAAGACGATCGGCGACGCCTATATGGTTGCTGGAGGTCTTCATTCACGCGAGTTCGATCACGCTCAGGCGATCGCGGAGATGGCACTAGCCATGCAGCGGCGCATGCGCGATTTTTCCGGGCAGTTTGGCGAAGAACTCGGCATCCGTGTCGGCATTCATACCGGCCCAGTGGTAGCTGGAGTCATCGGCAAGAAGAAGTTCATTTACGATGTCTGGGGCGATACGGTGAACACTGCGAGTCGTATGGAGTCTCATGCTGAGGCGGGTACGATCCAGGTCACCGAAACCACGTATGAGTTGCTCAAGCTCTTCTACGACTTCGAATCGCGCGGTGAGATCGAGGTGAAGGGAAAGGGCAGGATGAAGACGTGGATCCTAATCGGGCGTCGCGCGGCGGGTAAGGGAACGGTGGGACCCCAGCTGCTGCCCGAGAGCGAACGCCAGTGAGCGGCGCTCTGACCGCGGTCTGCTGCACGCAGCAGCACGTTGTTGTCGGTGTTTTCGGCGTCCGCCGCGTAGAGTTCCTCGGTGGTCGTTGCGCTGCCAAGCAGGGGCATACGTAAGCTGCGATACTCTTCGCCATGAACCAACGTTCGGCTTTGCTCTCCACGTCGCTGTGCGCATTCCTGCTAGCTGCGTGCGGTGACGATGGGGGCGGAGGTGGTGACGTTCAGATCGTCGGTTCGGGGGCGACGTCTGGGTCCAGTCAAGGAGCGACGGGACCAGGTGGCGCGGCCGGGTCAGGAGCCCAAGGTGGTGCGGGCGGAGCAACGGGCGGCGTCGGCGGTGGGCCCGGCGGCACGGCCGGGGTTGGAGCAAATGCGGGAACCGGCGGCACGACCCAGTGCGCGAGCGGACCGACCGAAGGTGCGTTCGACGCCCCCGGCACCGTTCCGGAGCTCCCGAGCAGCGCCAAGAGCCAGCTCAAGTCGAGCATCGATTCGATCCTCAACGCGGGAGCCGGAACCCATTCCGCCAAGATCATTCAGGCGGAGACCGGTGCAGAAGTCTACTCGCGCAACGCGACCACGGTGCTCAAACCGGCTTCGAATACCAAGCTGTTCACGACGGCCGCAGGGTTCGGCATCTTGGGCGAAGGTCAACGCACGCCGACGACGGTGTATGGGGCGGAGCCGAACGGCTCGGGCGCGGTCAGCGATGAGCTGACACTGATAGGCGGTCATGACTTTTCCTTATCCACCCGGTTTTATCCGACCGCGCGGTATCCCCTCGATCGGCTCGCAGACGCGCTGCACGCTCGGGGCGTTCGGTCGTACGGGACGATCCGAGTAGCGGGCGAGTTCGTCTACGAGGGGAACAGTCTCGGCACGTACAGCGCCTCGACGTACCGTTCGACGGTCGCCACGCAGTTCAAGGCCGCCCTCAGCGCGCGGGGTATCACCGGCGGCTCGACGTCCACCAGCGCGTCGTTCGATCCCCCACCGACACCGCGCCTGGCCGAGTGGCAAGGCGTGTCGCTCCAGGTCGCATCGTCGCCGGTGAACGTCGTCAGCCACAACGAATTCGCCGACATTCTGCTGCGTCGGATCGGCTGGAGCATGTCGGGCACCAGCAGCTACAGCGCTGGAGCGACGGCGATGATCGGGTTCGTGGGCGGACTGGGCGTGCCGACGTCCGGTCTAGAGTTCAACGACGGCTCGGGATTGTCACACAGCAATCGCGTGAACGCTGACCAGCTAACAGCGCTGCAGCTGGCGATGGAAGGTCAACCCTACGGGATGGACTGGCAGCGAACGTTTGCGATCGCTGGGGTGCGCGGAACGATCGGCGGCCGCATGACGGGAGGCGACACAAGCGGCCGCGTTTTCGCGAAAACGGGTACGCTGACCGGTGTGATCGCGCTGGGCGGGGCGCTGCATCACAAGTACGACGGCTATACGTATTACTTCGGATTGTTCAACAACGGCGTAACGAACAACACGTCGGCTCGCTCACGTCACGACCAGGTTGTCCAAGCTCTCGCTGCGGACCTGCGCCAAGCCGGCACGCGCCCGGCGTCGCCTGTGCTCAAGTCGGTTTCCGGCGCGGCTGACTGCCACAGCGTGAACGTTGAGTGGGAAGCCGTCAGCGGCGCCGATTCATACCTGGTCTGGCGTAGCGCGGACGGGAGGGCTTGGAAGCGATCGGACGCTCGCAGCGTCACGACGACGAGTTTCCAAACAGCGCCGATCGGGTCTCAGGCGAGCCTCTACGTACGCGTGACCGCGCACAACGGCGCCGGGCAGAGCGACGCGTCCGACGTGTACGCGGCTCGTCCAGGAGCCGGTGCTTCGGACGTGCTCATCGTGGACGCGAACGACCGTTGGCAGGGGGCGCCATCGCCGGAGAACACGATGAGGCACGGCCACGAGTTCGTCGCTCGATACGCCGAATCGCTGGGCGCGGTGACGTTTGATTCGGTTGCGAATGAAGCGCTGCCGTCGAACTTGGCCTCGTACCGGCTCGTGATCTGGGCGGCGGGTGAAGAATCCGAAACGAACGAGTCGTTCAGCGACGCCGAGCAAATGGCCATCAGCGCATACTCGGGCGCCGGCGGTCACTTGCTCGTTAGCGGTTCCGAGGTCGCGTATGACTTAGGCGCGAAGGGCTCGGCGTCCGACCAGGCGTTCTTGCGCGACGTGCTGCACGCATCCTACATGGGTGACGATTCCGGGACGAGCGTGATGCGAGGCGCGGCCGCCCCGCTTGCGGACGTACCGCTCACGGGCTTCTTCACGCCCGATCGAATGGTCGTGTCGTTTCCCGATCAGCTTCAGCCCGAGGGTGGAGCAACGGAGCTGCTCAGCTACGCCGGCGGCGCCGGAGGTACGGCGGGTGTCGTGTTCGACGGGTCGTCCAAGGTCGTGCTGTTGGGGTTCCCGCTCGAGAGCATCGACAACGCCGCGGATCGCCAGAACGTGTTGAAGAAGCTGCTGGCGTTCTACGGGCTGTAGCCGCTCACAGTTGAGCGCGCGCGCCGGAGCCATCGACGCTGTGGCATGGTGCCGACGTGCCAGGGGCGCCAGGATCAGCGCCGATCGAGCCGTCCGGGCGGAGTTGAACGCCTTCGTATACCAACACCGGCCTTGAACTTCTGTTCGGAGGTGCCCAATAGTGCGGCGCATGGAGTTTGACGCTGGCGGCTTCTTGAAAGCGACGATGTTGTTAGTCGTCTTGCTGAACCCGTTCATGATGAGCATCTACTTGCTCGACCTGATCGAGACTCTGGAGCCGGGAGTGTTCAATCGGATCCTGGTGCGCGGGGCGCTGATCGCGACCGTCGTGTTCATTGCATTCGCCCTCAGTGGCGACGCGGTGTTTACCGACGTGTTTCAGGTACGGTTCGCGTCGTTCCTTGTATTCGGCGGGATTCTATTTCTGCTGGTCGGCTTGCGCTTCGTTCAATCCGGTCCGCGCGCGCTGGAGGAGCTTCGGGGACAACCGGAGCACGTGGCGGGAGCGATCGCGATGCCGTTCATGGTGGGTCCGGGTACGGTCAGCGCGAGTGTACTTGCAGGCGCCAAGCTGCCGATAGGTTGGGCAGTGGTGTCGGTGTTGACGGCTATGCTAGCGACGGTGGTCGGCGTGATCGCCATCAAGTGGGTGCATGACGTAGTCAAGCAGCGACACGCGGCGCTCGTCACGCGGTACGTCGGCGTCGTCGGACGCGCGTCTGCCCTGCTGATCGGTACGATCGCCGTCGATATGATCTTCAACGGTATCGAACTCTGGTGGCGGAAGATGTCGACCGGTTCGTGAACACGTCGAGAGCGCTCCTCCTGACGGCGCGCGTGCGTTAAGATGCCCCATGGCAAAAACTGATGCCGAGCGCGTGACCGACCTTGAGATCAAGGTCACCTATCAGGACCAGACGATCGAGACACTGAACCAAGTGGTGATCGAGCTACGCAGCGACGTTGAGCGACTCGAGCGCGCGCTCAAGCTTGTCGAACAGCAGGTGATCGCCGGACCACCGGGCGATCCGGCGAATGAACGACCGCCGCATTACTGAACCGGACTCTCAGTGATGTGAACGAACCGAAACTCAAACCGTTCGTCGAGCCGACAGCGCGTTCAGAGGATGAACTCGAGGGGCTCGCCAAGCGTCTCATGGCAATTCCCCACCCGGTTGAACGCCAGGACGTTCGCTCGGCGCTGGAGGGCGAGCATCTGCTGTACGGCGATATCGCGGGGCTGCTGCAGCGGCTCCGCGAGCTGGATGACGGTGCTGTGCAGATCCCGCTAGTTCGCGAGCTTGATGCGCAGGGACGGCTGCCGTGGGCGGACGGCATCGTCGCGTATCACCCGGACTGGGCCGACGACGGGGAGTTGATCGCGGCTTTGGATTCGGACGAGCAAAGTCACGCCGCAGTAGCAGCGTGGTTCCTGATCGACCGTGGACTGGTTGAAGAAGCCGCACCAAGCGTGGTGGCTGTATTTAGCGAGGATCCAGGTGCGGGCGGCGAACCGTTTTCGGTTTTGGCAACGACGGATGCGGCGCTGCTTCTGCTCGAGGCGGGAAGCGTTGCCCGGGCGCGGCAACTCGTGCGCGCTGTAGCCGAGTGGTCGCGACGGGCTGGCGACGGCGTCGCCCTCGATCACGCGACGATGGAACGGTGGCGTTTGGTGCGCGGGCTGGTCGATGTCGTGGTCGAAGCGGACATTTCGCCGGGAGCCACGCGCGGAATCGCTCGAGCGGTCCGGCTTGGCGATCCGAACGAAGCGACATCGTGGCTGATCGCGCGACCGGACTATCAGCGCATCATCGCCATTCACGCGCCGGCCTTGGCGGCCTTTCTGCTTCCACGGGCTCCGGACTCTGCGATCCTGACTCGATTGCGCCGAGTCCCGCCGCACCGCTGGCTCTTGGTCATCGTGCTGGTGGTGCTAACGATCGGGTTGGTCCGGGATTGGTGAGCCCGGTTCAAGACGTTCGCGATCGTCGGTGCGCGGTGGCGCTCAGAGCGTGAGCGCTGCCCCGTCGCTACGCCGTGAGCCCAAGACAAAGAAAAGCCGCAGCGCCAGGAGCACTGCGGCTTTTCTTAACCGGGCGAAGAATCAGCTCTGGCCGGTGACGATGACGTTGTCGATGGCGAAGTCCTCGTCGCCTGAGTCCACACTGATCGTGATGCGGATATCCAAGACCGAGCCGGTGCCGGAAATCGGTGCGGTGAAAGATTGGAACGCATTGCCGAGCACGTCTGTGGCCGTTCCGCCGACGAGTGCAAACAGTCCGTTGGTTTGGGTGCCAGTGAATTCCAGGACGGTCGCGAACGCTCCGCTGTCGATACGAGCTTCGACGCGGATGAAGTCCGCCGCATCGATGTCGCCTGGAGCGTCAAACGCTTCCGCGAAGTCCGCCTGGAACTGCAGCGACGTGAGCCCGGTGATCGTCAGGTTGGTCCACCAAACCGCGACGGTATCCGTCGTGCCCGGTGATCCGTCCAAGTCCTGGCCGGTGAGGAAATTACCGCCGGAACTAGTGCTGATGTAGGTCTTGAGCCCGCTAGGCGTGCTGCCAGAGCCCCAGTTCTCGCTCGGTCCAGCCAGTCCGAAGTAGTCGCCGCCACCATCGGAGAAGAAGGCGAGGTCGGCCGGGGTCGTATCCGTCGTACGGAAACCAGAGTTGTCGTCGAACGTTTCGTTCAGAACGCGCGTGATGCCGCCACCGCTGCCGCCCGAGCCGCCGCTACCGGCCGAACCGGCACTGCCGCCCGAGCCGGCGCTGCCGCCCGAGCCACCGCTACCCGCGGAACCCGCGCTGCCGCCGGAGCCACCGCTTCCGGCTGAACCCGCGCTACCGCCCGAGCCGGCGCTGCCGCCCGAGCCGGCGCTGCCGCCCGAGCCACCGCTGCCGCCGCT
>JAUIKB010000204.1 GCA_030430975.1 Polyangia bacterium | reverse complement strand
CGTTTCGACCACGCGCACCGGGTCGTCGACGTGTAACGATCCGGCAACGTCGTCGCGAAGTGAGTTGCGAACCCGAACAAGCTGCCACAGGCGCCAATCGCGCTGTCCTGTCTCGGCGATGCAAACGCAACGGGGAGAGGAAAGAACCCGCTGAAGTGTGGAATGCAGCCGCGCCCAGTCGAGTAGTTCGCTACGGGCCGCCTCGAGCGTGTCGAACCGGTGTTCCGTAGCGGAGTGAATGCGCCACTTGCCCCCGACCACGCCGAGCCAGCCGTTGCTCGTCGGGGATAGTTCGGGGCCTGGGTCGAGCGCTTCAGAAAGGTACATGCGTCCGCTAATCGGAGGCCAAATCATCCCACTCGCCACGTTGGCACTAGGAGGCGCTGGCACGTGGGGATGAATATCGACGTCGTTGTCAACGCGCGTACGCTGCCCTGCGCTGGGCAAGGTGTCGGATTCGTGCTCGAGAAATGCGTCCAGCGCCTCGGCGATCGGCACGACCTTTTGACCGTCGTCGGAGGTTGTGCTTGCGGCACGCATTGCCTCGGATTCCAGGAGTTGCTTTAGGAGATCGTCGCCGTTTGAGACGATCGCGTCGGTTGACTCAAGCCTGCCCGCGTCCCGCAAGGCGCGCACTCGGTCGAGTCCGAGTCGCACGGAGAAAACGAAAGCCTTCCTGATGCCGAGACCGCTGGTCGCCACGCTTTCCACAATTGCAACGTCCAGGTTTTCGGCATCGAGCGCTGCGCGTAGCACTTCGATTGGTACGGCGTCCGGAGCGTCGCGTTTGTTGAGTTGCAGTAGAATGCCGGCGGGGGGACTCGCGGCCTCCGCGAGCAGTTCGCGCAAGTGTCGGATCTGCTGCATGAGGGCGCCGACGGTCTCGGACGTAGCGTGAGCAACAAGCACGACGACGTCCGCCGAGACCACCAGCTCGCGGCGTCGTGCTCTAAGTAGCTCTTGCCCCGGGACCGCGACTATCTGGCAGCGGATTTTGGAGCCTTCGAATAGTCCGCCTGTGTAGTCGAGCCAGTCGAAGAAGATGGTGCGCTCGCCCGGCTGTTCAGGTGTGAACACGTCCCTTTCCATGTCGCGGCCTAGCGACCGAACGCTGGTCGTCTTGCCCGCTTCGGGCGCACCGTCATAGACGATACGTAGGACTACCGTTCCAGTCGACGGGTGAAGAATCGCCACCGTGTCACCCTTGCTGTTCGCCGCATCTTGGCGGTTCGAATTGAACTCCAGCGCTCCGCCGAAGATGCGGGCATGTTTTCCTAGAGCGCTTCGGCGAGCTGTAGCGACGACATGCGCGCTTTGGTGAGAGCCATGCCGATGTTGACGCTGGCACGGCACACGAACACCGCCGCGTGGTCGGGGTACTTACTTGAACGGATGAAGACGTGGAGCAGGTTTTCACTAAACACCATGATCTCCCTAAAATAGTGCGTCGCGTCCTCGACCTGTCCCCGGCTCTTGCGAAACAACTGCTCGATGGTTGTAACGCTAGCCCCCTGGAACATGTCTGCCGTTGCGGCAGCAACAAGGTCCAAGACCTCTCTAGGGTGTGAGTCCACGGTCGTAACGCCCAGCAGCATGCCTGTGGACATATCGACGTACCCCACTGCGACACATTCCGGTACATCTGAGCGAGCCTGCGTGATTGCTTTATCCAGTGACATCAGTCGTTCCTTTTGGTTTCTGAGGTGACGAGCGGTTTGCTTGCGTACTCAAGGATTGAGGCATCGGTCGCCCACCTCTCGAATGTACCTGAGTTGTGATTCGGATTGCACCCACCTTGGGTTAATCATTCGCGCGCGCTCCAAAGCTTGGACCGGGGAGTCGCCGCGCCAGACGAGTTGAGCCGCCAAAACGGTGCCCGTTCTACCCATTCCCGCCTTGCAATGCACTGCGATCACACGGCCCTCTGCTAGCCATGCCTCGATCTTGCGCCCGAGTGCCGCTCCTGACTCAAGGTCTGGCGGCTCCATATCCACTATCGGGAAGTGTACGACTTCGATATCGAATCGAGCTGCGTCGCTTGAAGCGACGGTCGGCTCCTCTTCGAGGGTTATTAGTAAATCGACGTTCAGGTCGCGAATGGCGGCTAGGTCTGCGTCTAGTACCTCCAACAGCCCGGGCCGGGGCATGCCGGCGAGTCGGTTCGGGAACAGCCAGTAGAATCCGGACGGCGCGCGCCGGACGTTCAGCATGTTGACCGGCGCGACGGTTGGCGGCCGTGCGCTTTCGGGATCCAGGTGTTCGGGGGGGGTGCCAGGACTGGGTAGGTCGCAGCCGCCGGTACGTACGAACCGGGCGACCAACGGATTGTCCGATCGAGTGAAGAACTCCTCGGTGGGTTCGATGGCCTGCACCATGCCGCCGGCTAGCAGTACGGTTTTTCCGCCGAGCGAACGGGCAAAGCGTTGGTTGTGCGTGACTACGAGGACTGGGGCATCTAGCGCAAGCGTTTGAATAGCCGTGCGGATGAGTTGTGCGTCATCGTCGGTCTTTCCGCAGTACAGCTCGTCGATGCAGTACAGGCTGGGCCGGTTGACCGAAGCACGGGCGAGCGCCAGTGTGGCTTGGACCTCAAGAGGTAACTGAACGACATTGGCGTCGAACTCGTTTTCGTCGAGGTCGATGCCGAACCGGGTCAACACCTTGCGCGTAAAGTCGCGCTGCTCTGCCACCGTCAGGTTGGAGCGGAATGTCAGCGCGCTGGACAGATACTCTCGTACTGAGGAGGCGAGTAGCTCATAGTGTTGACCGACCAAAGCGGGCCGGTTGGAGTCGGTCAGGTACTCTCCGTTGAGCCTCAGTTCGCCCCAGGTGCGGAATGTGGGTTGGAGGTCGTTGACTCCGGCCAGAGTACGCAGAAGCGTTGATTTCCCTGTGCCTGTGGGTCCCATAAGCACCACTACCCCTGGCGACGCGATGCAAAGGTCGAGCTGATTGAGCACGACGCGCGCACCGAACGCCGCCCCAAAACCGTTCAGGGAGAGTACTTCGGGCACCTAGGAAACCAGGAATCGAGCTTGATTCACCAGGGTCGCCGCCGCGATCGGCTTGCTGACACACATGGCGAACCCGCTGCGCAGAGCTGTGTCTTGAAACGCATCGACCTTGGCGTGGAAACCGACGAGTACGACGGACGCGGCCTTGCCCCAGGTCAGCACTGCCTGAAGCGCTCGGCGACCAGTAGAGCTGAGTTCGACGAGTAGCACGGCGATCGCTTCAGCTTCAGGTGGCTCATCGAGGAATGCGGCGCAGGACGGCCAGTGCACGACGGGGCAACCCTGTTGCGACAACTCACGCTGCACGCGGGTAGCGTGAAACGTGTCGGAATCGATCAGACCGAACGAATAGCGATCATGCTCGCGCCGAGCTTGCAGCACGACCTGTCTAAAATCGTCGGGCGTTATCGGTTTGTCCAGGAGTGCGACTGCCCCGGATTCAAGCGCCTTACGGCGTATCTCGTCGTCGACCTGCCCGCTCATCATGACCACGGGCAAGGCTGGGGCTCGATCGCGCAGTAGTTTGGCAACGGCAAAGCCATCGTAGTCTGGCATCAGGACGTCGCACACCGCGAGATCGTAATTCCCGCGCAGGATCGTTGTCAGTGCACTCACGCCATGGGCGCAGGCTGACACGGTGTGCCCATCCGCTCGTAAGGCTGCCGAAAGGACCTCAAGTACCACCGGGTCGTCGTCAACGATGATAATCTTCACGAACCCAGTACCATACAGCTGAAATCGGCGTCACGCTACAACGTAGCGCCCCTCAGGCGCAGGCGTCGGCGCACGAGTCGGTGTGACAGATGTACCCACCTAGGCGACGTAACCACCTAGGCGACGTAACCACCTAGGCGAGTAACCACCTAGGCGAGTAACCACCTAGGCGACATAACCACCTAGGCGACGTAACCACCTTGAAAGGCGCTCCCGCTCGCGGCTGGCTAGACCTCGAGTTCGGTCTGTCGTGCGCGTAGGGACACGATGCATTTCGGCGGTCGAAGAGTTGGAGGGCCAAATGCATCCCGCACCGCGGCGCGGAGGCTGGCGCGACACGGCGGCTACACCACGCTAGGGAGTCGCGCCGAAGTCCGGTACCATATCTCGCAGGCGCCACCGTAGGTGCTGAGTTAGGCTGCATGACGACAAGGACACGCCCCGAGATGTTCGCTCGCGCTCAGCTACCGCAGGGGATAGCCGGTGTGGACAGCGCTATTGGCCAACAGGGCACTCCCTGGCGGGTTGGTCCGCATTGGCGTCGTCAGGCGCAAACGGCCTCGGTTTACGACGGTTCACACCGCTCAGCCGACGTTGACGAGCCAACGGAACGCGTCAAGTGAGCGATCCGCCGAAGCGGCCATCGTTGGCGTTTGGAGAGTGGGTCAACGCGCTAGTTTCTCGTGCGCTGGATCGCAGACGTGGGGACGCGTCCAGAGCAAGGTCCAACAGAGTCATATCGTCGACAGAGAACTCGCCGACGGCTGAGCCTGATGCCGTGCGATCCTCGGCGGCGCCGTCTGACAGCCCGGCGACAGGTCACCCGCCGCGGGAGTTGGTGGAGCAGCTGGTGCGTGCGCGCCAGCGGTTGCCCAGTCTCGAAGCCATCGCCGAGATCAGTGTGTCGACCGGAACCGTGCTGGCCTTCGCAGCGATCGACTCGGCTGGCGGCGACGAACTTCGCCTCTTGGCTGGGGCTTCGAAAGCGTTGCTGCGGATGCCCAGCCTGCAGGCGATCGACGAAGTGCTTGACCGCGTCGCAGGAGCGTCCGCCACCGTGGGACTTGCGGTGGGCTTGTTCGACGAGGGAGCGTTGCTCGTTGTGCGGATGGCGGCAGCGCACGACCGTGCCATGGTGTTGACGCTGGCGCAGTCGCACGATGTTGGGTTGGCGCTCAAGTGCGCGGATTCGATATGCGCCGATGTTCGCGGGGAAGAGGTAGTTGAGTAGACGCAGCGGACGCGGAGCTGGTCCATGACGTTGCTATACTTCCAAGGACTTCTCAACTGCGGCCAACCGATGCCGGGCTAAGGCCAAGTTGCCGTGCTCCTTGTGGATGGCCACGTACAAGAACAGCTGTGGATGAGCACTCAGCGGACGGATCAGGTGATACTGATCGTCGAGCGAGATCAAGATGTCCTCGATGGAGCCGTTGATCTTAAGGGAGTTCATCACGTTCAGCTTCGAGCGAACAACTCCAGTGTTTCCGGCTGCAGCGAGTTCGATGTCGAACATCTCACTGCCGCCGGCGGTTCCTAGAGTCATACCGCTCTCGTGATCCGCGAGCGCGCACGCGAAGGCGCCGTCGATCTTGAGAATCTCAGCCAGACTGTCGCTGACACTTGCCATCTTGCCCTCGGTTGTTCGTGTGATCGGTCTGTAGACGCGGTTGCTCCGTCCGGATAGTTCGTCCATTGGACATGGTTGAGGTGCCCAAAGTCCAGCATTTCGTTGGTGTCCGGGCCCCGCCCGACGTCGTGGTGTAGGTTGAAATCACACAGTTTTAACCCCGCTATCGTCTCGCCGGGTCCGACCCGTTCGGGTTACTCCATGGCAAACCGCTTGTGGCGGTGCGCCACAGCGGTCGCGAGCCGAACTTCTTGAGGTTGGCCGGTCAGCAAACGCTGAACCGATGCGCCCTTTAGTTAGAGACTAGCGTGTTGCGCATTGCCAACACTTCACCCAAACTTGGCTACGGGGTTGGGGTGAGCCCAATCTCGATGGGGTTGGACTGAGTTCCAATCTCGATGGAAAGGTCTGAGTGGCGGCATTCGATTTACTGATCGTGGACAACGAGTCCTTGGTTGTCGACTCGCTAGCAGCGGCGCTGACTGGGCGGATTTCTGGCCTCCGAGTTGCAACGGCCAGCAGCGGAGTTCAGGCACTCGATCTGCTCGAGCGGGACGAGGTGAAGCTGATCATGGCGAGCGTGGACATGCCAGCGATGAGCGGAAAGGACTTTGTCACCGAGTTGATAGAGCGCAATTGCGCCGTACCGGTGGTGGCGATGTCCGAACGACCGGTACGGGATGATGATGCTCTGGTTGAGTTGGGTGTCATTTCCTGCCAGGAAAAGCCGGTTGATGTCAACACGCTGGCCGGTTTGGTAAACGACGTGGTGTGCGCGGGGCCCCCGAGCCAGATTCGTGGTATTTCGCTGTCTGGCTTTGCGCAGCTGCTCGAGCAAGAACGCAAGACTTGTAGTCTGCATCTGTCGACGACCGAATCCGTCGGTAAGCTTATTTTTCGCGGTGGGAAGCTTGTGAGCGCGGCAAGTGGCGACTTGATGGGGGATGAGGCGGCGCGCCATATTCTCGCCTGGTCCAATGCTCGGATCCAGGTGTCGCTGTTTCCCCAGCCAAGCAGGCCGAATATTGGCGCCCCGCTGTCTAAGTTGCTCCTGGATGGTCTTCGGCAATGGGACGAACAGCAGAGTGGGCGGACCCGGATCGAGCGGGGTCGGCAGTCATCGCGCCCGGCGCCAGCAGAGACTTCGGGCAGTTCCGAGTGGGAACTGCAGTTCGAGTTTCCGCCTCCGGCGAATCCTCAAACGTCTAAACGGGTTTCGACCATTCCGCCGCCTCTGTGTACCTTGTCCGCTGAAGAGATCGAGGTGATGGTTGGAGCGGCAATGAAGATACGCGGGAGCGTCGGCGCCGCTTTGATCGAGCTGGCCACTGGAGTACCAGTTCATACTTCGAATCGGTCGCTGGTAAACGTCGCGAAGGCCTCGGGAAGATTCGCAGAGATGCTCCGGATTCAGTCGCTCGCGATCGGTGATATCGGGCTCACCGACGACGCGGTGCAAGACGTGCTCGTGATGTCGGCACGGTATTTCCACATATTGCGGAGGCTGGCGGCCGACCCACGCCACTTCCTCTACTTGGTCGTCGAGAGTTCGCAGTGCAATCTGGCGATGGCTCGACACAAGCTTCACTGTATCGAGCGAGAGACTGCCGAACGTGTTGCGAAGAAGTTACCGCAGACGGCTTTACAGAATCTCGCGGTTTCGAGTGACGCCTCCGATTCGGACGCCTGACGAGTGTCTAAGTTTCGCCGCAGCGCGTGGATGTCGAGCGCACCCGCTCCGGGCGCCTAGCTGCTACGTCGCGGCTGGCGCCGACAGGCTACTCCACACAGCGCGCCACGAGCCATCGGTGATCGGTTCCTCCGCCCCCGGCGTCCAACGATCGGCGTCAGAGGCTAGATCGCGACGGGGGATCCATACGTGTGAGCACACAACCGGCATGAACGCACGACGGTCGATAAACCCATCGGTGTGCGCACGGATCGCTTGGCGCGCCAGGTCACGTAGGGCCACCAGGTTGAGCAGCGTCGCGTAGACGACCACCATCGGCCACGCGAGTCCGAGCGTGGCCGTCACCCACAGAAACAGGTAGCAGCTGACGAAGAAGCCAAACAGAAAGCGACGCCAGAAGGGGCTGAGCAGATAGCCGGCGCCGATCGGTATGAAGGTGCCAGCGCTGAGGACGCCGCCGACGATCGCGACCGCTACGGTCACCAGGCCCTGGAGGTGAAGACTGCCGGCGTGTTCTCCACGCAGATAGCGTCCACTGTTCGTCGCCTTACGAAACCCTGCCCGACCAGCCCGAGCGCTAGGACTGTTGGCGGTGACGCGCATCAGATCGCCGGCGCCTGCGCCTTGGCTGAGCGCCTCCAAGATCTCGTCCAGCTCGAGTGGGAACAGATGGACGGAGACTTCTCTTAGCGCGCCATCTTCTTGCCGCTCCCCGAGCACGACCGTCGAGCTGGTCGCTGTGTCCGAAAAGCCGACCCTCGCGATCCGATCGGTGGGTACCTCGTAAAAACGCGCGCCCAGCAGCCGCCGTGCGGCAAACCACACGCCCGCTTGAGACACCACGAGGAAGCCGCCTCGGCACCAGCCGGCGCGAGGCGCACGATAGACATAGGCCGGCAGTATCCGGGCGGCGTTCACGTCGACGCCTACTGCGGTCAGTCTCCTGCGCAGCCACCCAGGGGGGGAGAGGCGCTTGGGAGCCCGGCCGCGCATGGCCCGCCACGCCTTGCTGAGTACCGCGCGACCGATGCGGAAGTGGATCAACGTGAGTCGCAGCAAGAGTGGCGCGGCGACTAGGCCGAAGACCAAGTAGGCGGTGCCGATCGCCGCGATGATGGGGCTGTCCGCGAGCATCAACCCGGCGAACGTCGCAATCAGGGCAAATAGGTCGTCAAGGAAGGAATGCGCCAAGCGGATGCTTGGGAGCGGTATCAAGCCAAGCAGCAGTCGCGTCCCGGTTTTCCCAATGGTAGCGAACACGCCATAGACCGCCCCTAGCGACACGATCACCACGGTCAGCGCAGCACCGGTGAGCCACTCGCCGCCCATCGATGTCGCGGTGTTCATGACAACGGCGCTCACGTCG
>JAUIKB010000203.1 GCA_030430975.1 Polyangia bacterium | reverse complement strand
TCGGTAACGCGGCCGAGCTTTTCCTTGCAGCGACCCAAATGAAATCGGACCTGGGGGGACAGCTTCACGCGCGCAACCGCCTCGAACTTCTCCAACGCGCCAGCCCAGTCACCGGCGGCTTCCAACGAAAGGCCCCGCCGAAACAGCGTGCGGGCTTTGGTCAGCTCTTTCTCGGTCTGTGCGTCCGCGTCGCGGGGCGCCAAGCTCACAGCGACGGGCATAGCCAGCGCGATGGCGGTCAGAACCGCCGAGAATCTGGATGTTCGCATCACGCTATTGCCACCTCCGCGTCATTCTAGCACGCACAAACGCCCATACGCTGGGACTGCGCAATGCGTCAAGGCCGACTCAGTCGGTCGGGCGTGGCGCCAGGCTTGATACCGCACCGCCGCGCCGCAGCCGCCGCGTGAGGCGCTCCGCCTCACCGATCAGCCGCGAGTAGCCGTCCAAGCGCTCGTCCGTCGGTTCATCACGTAGCGATGGCGCGGGCGCGCCGGGAGCGGACATCGGCTTCGGGCCCCGTTGCTCCACGAACGATCCCACGCTCGATGTCTTCGCATGGGTATCGACCAGCACATCGCAGCGCTCCAGAATCATGCGCGTCACGCCGGCTAGATCTCCCTGACGAGTACCCGTCGCAACGCCGAGCCGCGTGAACTCGAAGTGTCGTGAGTCGATGCGAGCAACCCACGGAACCGTTACGAAGTGGAGATCCGCCACGAGGAACGACTCGAACTGGCTGGTCGTCATCGCGTCGCGGAACGACTCCATTTCGGCGGCCGACGGACTAACGGCGCGAAATGAAGCGCTGCTGCGAGACCGCGCCATTAGGTCCGCAATCCGCGCTTCTCCTTGAACTATCGTCAATAAAGCCCGGTAATCAATAGGCATTTCACGGCCACGTAGATGCAGACTCAACTGATCGCCGAAGTCGAGCCGGCTGAGTTCAACTATCTTTCGGCCGGGGTCCTGTGCCACATCAGGCGGCACCGCGGCGGCGCGATAGCCGAGCTGCACGAGCTCCGCAGCCAGTTTTTCCGCTGCGGCGCGATCCGCGATGGCCCTGACGACACCCCAACCGCCAGGTCGAAGCTTCGCACGCAGATCGTAGGGCAACAGCCCAGTAGCGCGAGCCAGGCGACTGTAGTCTTCGTCTGATCCGGCGAAGGGGGGCCCGAGTAATACCAGCATAGAATGTCCCTCGCCCCAGGGTACCAACCCTGACTCAGGTCGGAAAATAACCGGCTTTTTCAGCCTGGGCGGGTCGGGCTCGCGCTCAAGCGAGAGAATGTGTTACACCCGGGCTCAACCGGGACACCCGGACTGCACCGGGAAGAGGCGATTTGTAATGGGTATCGAGTGGGCTCCGTTCGTTAAGGCGCTGGTTGCGTCAGTCGTTTATTCGCTGATGGGCGTTGTGATGTTTGCCGTCAGCTTCATCATCATCCGCGCCGTGACGCCATTCTCACTCCGCAAGGAGATCGAGGAAGACCAAAACACCGCGCTTGCCGTCATGATCGGCTCGGTCATCCTTGGGCTCAGCATCATCATCGCCGCCGCCATCGGCGGGTAGTCCGCCCAAAGCGCCTCAGGCGCACGCCCAACCACAGTCTGCCGACGGCGTCCCGACGTCGCCCGGCGGCTGGCCAGCGACGCAGCCACGCGTCGGTACGCGCGCGATCCTGGCGATGGTGCTGGTGATCGCCACCGCGGGGCTGATCTACGAACTCGTCATCGCGGCCGTCGCGAGCTATCTGCTCGGCGACTCTGTCTTCCAGTTCTCCACCATCATAGGCGTCTATCTCTCCGCTCTGGGGTTGGGGGCCTATCTTTCCGGCTTCGTGGAGCGCAAGCTCGCCCTGCGCTTCATCGATATCGAACTGGGCGCTGCTCTGGTGGGCGGTTTCAGCGCGCCGGTGCTGTTTGTCGCGTTCGCTCACGTCAGCAGCTTTCGAGTCCTGCTCTACGGCACGGTCGTCTTGGTCGGCACCCTGGTCGGACTCGAGTTGCCGCTGCTCATGCGCCTGCTCAGCCGCCAGGTCAGCCTCAAAGACCTGGTCGCGAAATCGCTTACCTTCGATTACGCGGGTGCCCTGCTGGGGTCGCTTGCGTTTTCCCTCGTGCTGGTGCCGATGGTCGGATTGGTTCAGACGTCGCTGTTCTGCGGACTGCTGAATGCATTCACGGGGCTCGTTTCAACCTGGCTGCTGTCGAACGCCGACGATGACTCCGCCGAGCATTTCGGCGGAGCGCGCATTCGCGCGGTGGTCGTGATCGCCTTGCTGCTGGTGGGTCTGCTTCAAGGCAATCGCTTCACCGAGCTATCCGAGGCTGCTGTCTACGACGGGCGCGTTATCCACGCGGCGCACTCTCGGTACCAGCGCATTGTCATCGTCGACAACAAGGGCGACTTGAGACTGTTCTTGAACGGCAACCTACAGTTTTCGTCACGCGATGAGCATCGCTATCACGAAGCGCTGGTGCATCCGGCCATGGCGGCGGCAACGAAGCGCGGGCGCATCGCCATCGGTGGAGGCGGCGACGGCCTCGCGGTGCGCGAAGTGTTCAAATGGCCAGACGTCCAGTCCGTGACGTTGATCGACCTCGATCCAGCGATGACCGACCTAGGTCGCGATAATCCGCGAATTCGCGGCCTCAACCGGGACGCTCTGCGCGACCCGCGCGTGACGGTTGTCAACAGCGACGCCATGACCTGGTTCCGCGAATCAGACGACACGTTCGACGTCGTCATTTTGGATTTTCCCGATCCGAGCAATTTCTCTCTGGGCAAGCTGTATAGCCGCAGGTTCTACGCCAGCGTGCGGCGCCGACTCGGGCCTGGCGGCGCGTTGGTCGTTCAGTCCACATCGCCCATGTTCGCCAGGAAGGCGTTCTGGAGCGTCGTTGCGACAATTCGCGCAGCGGGCTTTCACGTCGCGCCGTACCACGTGTTTGTGCCAGCGTTTGGCGAGTGGGGCTACGTGCTAGCGACCCTCGATGAAGCACCCGCTGTCGGCGACCTGCCCGCGCGGGGCCTGGCGTACCTGGACGCTGCCACGCTCGCCGATGCCTTCAAATTTCCTCGTGATATGCAGCAGGTCGCGGTAACGGTCAACCGCCTCAACAACCAGGCCCTCGTGTCGTATTATCTCGACGCTTGGTCGCGCTGGGACTGACTGGCTCAGAATCCCGGATCGGTTACCGGCGGGGGCACGAACCCAGAGCCCTTTTTCTTGATCGGTTTCGTTGACGTGGGCTTGGGTGGTTCGACCTCCACGGGCTTTTCCGCAGTTGCCGCCGGCTTTTTCTTGGAGACGCTCGCCTGCCTGCCGGCCCGCCCAGGCTTTGCGCGATCCGGCTCCATGGCAAGGTCGTCCACCGCCACGGCGCCCGAATCGGGGGACGGCGCAGCATCCGGCCCGGCCGGCGCCGCTGTCGTGTCATCCGGTGGTGCTTCCGGAGCGGGCTCGGTAGCGGCCGCCGGTTCCGTTGCCGGCGCTTGCGTCGTTTCCGCCTGCGCCCGAGCGCGGACAAACCACAGAGCACCACCGATCACCACCACGCCGGCCACGATGCCCAGCAGAGCCGCGACCCACCCGGATCGTGAGGGCTTCGACACGGTGGGCAACTCGGTACCGATGGGCGTGCCAGGCGTGCTCGGCGAGCTGTACTCCGTAGTCCGGTAAGCGACATCGACATCTGGACCGAACAGCGGCGCTGCGGGGTCGCCACCGAGCGGATTGGGTACGGACTGACGTGGTGTACCAAGCGCGGGTGTTTCCTCAGCCTCTGTGTCCGCGCTCGGTGGCCTCTCGAGTGGGTTCGACGCCGATGGCGGCGGCATGAGCCCGCTCAAGTCGGGAACGCTCAGTCGATCGGAATCGGTGTCCTTCAGCGGCTTGAGCGAGCTCAACTCCGTCACGCCAGCGCCCCGCTCGTCCGCGAGCCGGATCGCCTCCTTGAGCGAGACGCGCCGTTCATCTCCGCGCTCGCCCAGCAAACCGGTCACGAGCTTTCCGACTTCGTCGGAGCGCACGCGTGGCGTTCCGGGCGGAAAAACGTCATCCAACGCTGCTTCGAAGTCGGCGGCGTTGCTGAAGCGCTTGTCTCGGTCTCGCTCGAGTGCTTTGAGCACTACTTCTTCGAGGCCCTTGGGATACTCCTTGTCGTAAGCACGCGGCGGAATGATCGGCCGGTCCGAGACGATATTCTGGAGTGTGACGATGTCGCTCTCGCCGCGAAACGGGTGTTTTCCCGTGGTCAGCTGGTAGAGGATGATACCCGCCGCGAAGATATCGGTACGCCGGTCGATCGGCTCGCCGAGCGCTTGCTCGGGCGACATATACGGCGGCTTGCCTTTGATCTGACCAGAGCTGGTTTCGCTCGTCGTTCGGCCTGACGCCTTTGCCACACCGAAATCGACGATTTTTATCTGACCATCGAACGTGATGAGGATGTTCTGCGGAGAAATGTCTCGATGCACCAATCCGATGTGCTGCCCCGACTCGTCCTTTAGCTCGTGGGCGGCATGCAGTCCGGCGCATGCGTCGGCCACGATCTTCACCCCGATCGGTCGCGGGATCCCACCCTGCTTCGCAGCGGCTCGCCGGATCGCACTCAGCGGCTCACCGTCGACGTACTCCATGACCTGATACAGCACGTCATCCTGCTCGCCCAGATCGAGGATCTGGCAAACGTTGGGATGACGAATGCTCGACGCAAGCTGGGCTTCGTCCAGGAACATCTGCTCGAACTGCGGGTCGTCAGACACCGTCGGCAGCATCGTCTTGACGGCGACGGTCTTACTGAAGCCGCGAGAGCCCTTGAGCCGCGCCGCCCACACCGCCGCCATCCCGCCCTCGGCGATAGGCACCAAGAACTCGTAGCGGCCGAGCGTCATGCCGGGCTGGATTTCGCCGAGCGTACGCATTGAAAAAGGTCGATTCTCTCCTGGGGTGGTGGCGCGAAAGCCTGACAGAACCGCAGACGCTATACAAGCGCCCAGCACCACCAAACGTGTAGGCAGATGTGGTTCCTTGTGGGAGTTTAGTCCCGGACGCGGGAGCTGTCGAGGGCCGACACGACGTCGATCCCCGAGCGGCCGCATATCGCCACGGCTCCGCCACGGCGCGGGTCGCCCGCCCCTGAAACCGTCCCGCTAGCCGTTTCTGCCGCGTGCACTCCGCCAAAGTACATACTGCGATCGGCAAAGCGCGCCACCGACCCGCAGCGGCCCACAACCGCTGCGATATCCGTCGGCCAGTCGACATCCTCGTACGCCGCGAAGATTCCTTCCTGAGCGGACTCCAGATGCAAGCGGGGCGCTAGCACCGCCGATGCTAGGCCCTGCCGGTGACACAATAAGTGCGTTACCACCCCCAAGATCGCATTTCTAAGGCGGTTCGAACCTCCGCTCCCCAGTGCGCAGCGCGCGCCACCGTAGCTCAGGATCGAGGGAGCCATCATCGTGCTCAACCGGGTGCCAGGCGCCTCTTGGTGGAAACCGCGTGGATTAATGTCCTCTTCACCCAGCAGGTTGTTCACGTGAATCCCGGTACCGGCCAGTGTGTGTCCACAACCCTCGCCGTTGGTCATCGTCAACGAGGCCGTGGTGCCGGCCGATGTCGCGACGGAAATATGCGTCGTTGAGCCGAGCTGATTGGCGGCCTCGACGGGCTCCGTCAGCGGAACGTTCGCCAGCTCCGCGACCCCCTCGGGGCTCAGCATCCGGCTCAAGAACTCCGCCGATCTCACGCGAACGTCGAAGTCATCCGTGCGTGCCGTCACCAGACGCCGCATCACATCCAGGAGCGCTCCGACGTGACCAGGGGACAGGAACGGATGGTCGCCGAGCGCGGTTCCAAGCAGAACGCCCAGCGCGATCAGCACGCCCCCAGTCGACGGCGGCGGCATCGTGAGCAGCCGCGCGGTCCCAACCGACACGCCCAGCGCCGGCGCTTCAACCGTCTCCCAGCTCGCAGCGTCGGCCGCGGTCAGCAGTCCTCCACTGTTCCGCCCAAACTCTCGCATCAGCTGCGCGTCGATCGCGTGCAGCGCCTCGGGCTGGCGTGCAACGTCTTCCAGCACCGTGCTCAGATCGCGGTTGCGCAGCACATCCCCAGCGCGTCCTAGTCGATCGTCGTCGTCGGGGCAGTGAAGCCGGCGCGTCGCGTCCGTCAGCGTCAAGATCGGCGTCAACAGTTCAAAGACGTAAGCCACCGGCGCGCTCAGTCGATACCCGGCACGTCCCAGCTCGACCGCTGGCTGCGCGACTTCGGTCAGCGGGATACGCCCGTGGCGACGATGCACATCGATCAGACCGCGCAGCGCGCCGCCCATCGCTGCCGCGCCTCGGCCGATGTGAAAGCACTGTGTGGTCGCGCCGAAATCCACCTCGACGTCCTTAAAGTCGAGGTCCGCCGGACGCGCGCCATCGCTGCCGGGCATGCGCGCGAAAAAGTCGAACGAGCGCACCGCACCATCGTCGATCAACATCACGCCACCCCCGAGCGGCCCCGCCAGCGGCAGTTCGCACATGAACGCCGCGAACGCCGCCGCCACTGCGGCGTCGACCGCATTGCCGCCGCGGGCGAGAACCTCCGCGCCGGCCCGCGCGGTTTGCGGATCGCCAGCGGCTACCGCTCCTCGTTGAACTGTGTCGGTCACGCCGGCGGCAGCCTAGCCGAGTCGGGTCGAGCGCGTCCCCACAATGCGATGGTTCGTCCGAGCAGCTGTCCGGCCGCCGTCAAGAGCGCCACCAGGGCAACGGATGTCGCGACGAACGCGCCGCGGCTACTGCCGAGAAACGACCAACCGTCGGGCACCCGGTGGGCCGCGTTGACGTTGGCTGCGGCGGGTAGCAGCACACGGGACACAAGCAGAACAGCGCAGAGCAGCCCCAGAGCTCCCAAATACCCCCGGCGCGCGTAGCCCAACCGTCGCACGGCAAAAACCGCCACGAGCACGCCGCCGACATGAACGCCATAGGAGGTCGCAATGATGGTCGCGTCGGAGACCGCGACATCGATCAGCCACACCAGCGTCCCTGGCAGCAGCCACGTCAGTGCCGCCTGGGCGGCGATCGGCTGCCTCAACGCCAGCGCGAGCGGCAGCAGCGCTGCAGACGCATTGCAAATCCAGAACACGTCCCACCAGGCGCCACGGGCGACGTGGCCGCCCTCGTGCACGACCACGGCCACCAACATCACGACAGCCACGGCGACTTCGGCGCGGCGGCCTCCGCGCGGCGCCGCCGTCACTCGGGGTCGCAGCGGCCCGAGCAGTACTGCTCGACCTTGCCCGTCCGGAAGAACGTGTCGAGCTGGCGCTGCGCAGCGGGCAGGCCCTTGATGCGACCGTGCGTGTTCTCTCCCTCGGACGGCGGCACGTTTTCGATCGGCGCCGGAGGCTGGTCGAAGTCGAATTCGACCAACGCGTTGCCGGCATGGCCGCTCTTGGCTTCCTCGATACCGAAGAGCTTCCGGGTCTGTGGAGCGATCGTCTTGGCGTCGACCGTCCGCGCCATGACGTGCCCGCCGAGCGGTGTCACCTCGTGGTCACCGATGGCGACGTGCAACAGCACCCGGTTTTTCTCAGCGCCGGGCAATGGCTGGTCGCTGCCCAGGTATGCGCAGAGCCCGTTGGGCTCCGTCCGGTCCCACAACATCTGAGCGAGACCGATGAGCAGGTGCTGATCCATTGGATTGTCGTAGGCCAGCTTCATCGCCGTGAAGTAGATCCCGAAGTCAACGCTGCGCGATAACAGCAGGCTGTACGGCTGACCGCCCACACGCAGGCCGCCGCGACTGATGTCCGGTGAGATCCCCATATAGGAGCAACCCATGATCCCGCCCTGGCTTTCGCCAAAGTAGTACGCCTCCGCCGGATCGATCGCCGACTTGCCGCCAAACGTCACGTTGGGATCGTCGACGAAGTTCGTTTTCATCATCCGAGTCGC
Source organism: Polyangia bacterium (assembly GCA_030430975.1). Lineage (GTDB taxonomy): Bacteria > Myxococcota_A > Polyangia > Polyangiales > Polyangiaceae > JAUIKB01. The sequence goes on along the minus strand of JAUIKB010000203.1, from coordinate 465 downwards.
CAAGACGTAGTTAACCAGCGCTTGGCTCAGTCTGTCCGGCACCTGCCCGAAACGCTCCATCTGACCCGCTATCACGAAGTCGGCGATCGTCACTGGGTCGTCCTCGGCCATTCCGACCCAGTTGAGCGCGTAGAGCACGTACCCGTATTCGTCCGCAAACTGCTCTCGAGCGGACTGTTCGACCTGGCCGCGGGACCCGAACAGACCGTGCCCGAATTGAACCGGATGACCCGAGCGGGTGCCGTCCGCCAGGCTCCGTGGAATCAATACGGTGAAGCCATACTCGGCGGTGCCGTTCTGTTTGGGTAACCCGTCATCACCGAACACCAAACGCCCGCCGGCGGACGGCTTATCCAGATAAAGCGGTACCGTGAGCGTCCCGGCGAGCTTGCGCGCGATGTGCTCATTGACGTCGTCCTCGACGCTGTCGATGGTGTACTTCGGGCCATCGCCGGTGATCGACGC
>JAUIKB010000202.1 GCA_030430975.1 Polyangia bacterium | reverse complement strand
GACGAAGCGCGGCCAGTCCCCGTCCTTGCGAATGAATCCGAGTGCGTCGCAGCGTTCGACCAGCTCCCCAAGCGCGGTTGAACCGAGCGACGACAGGAAGATCACTCCGACGCCTGAGGCACGATCGCCGAATCCGAACTCAACAAGCTGACCAACCTGCGGCACCTGGGCGTTTGGGACACGGACGCCCACCGCAAGCTGCTCAAGTACTCGAGGTTTGCGGACTTGGAACCACTCGATCGGGGCGTTTTACTACACCGAAACATTTCGCGTATCGAGAGCTATTCGACAGTCGCGACCGGCTCGCGCGCGCTCGTCGAATCTACGCACCTGACCACCTGATATCGGGTCGTCTGCGAGCCGAAGGCGACGAGTAGCCCGCCCTGCGCTGGCTCGACCACACGCGCCGCGAGGCACTTGGCACGATTTGGTGCGCATCGGTTTTCCGGTCGCGCTAAGGTGATCGCGCGGCTATCGGATACGCCCAGCGACGCTACTCGTGACCTCCGACGACACAGTTCCCCTCCCCGACCATCCGGCGCTACGCATCTATTCGGGCACGCTGCCGCGATCGCTCGAAGCTCTCAACGCGCATCCTGCACTCGCTGATCTTGCGCTGCGATTCGCCCCGTACGACCAGCGCGAGATCGATCGACACGGCGGGTACGAACGGTGCATCGACGCGACTGGCCGAATTCCCACTCGCGATGGCAGCCTGCACGACTGGCTGAACGCGCTGGTCTGGCTGCATTTTCCGCAAACGAAGCACCTTCTGCATGAGATCGCGATCGACCCCGCGGCAGCCATCGATGCTCGCAACGGCCGCTCGCCACGACAAAACGCAGCGGCGCTCTTCGATGAGGTCGGGGCGGTCGCCCTGTGCTCGCAGCCGTGTGTGGTCCGCGAACTGCGGGAGCTCAGATGGCGACTACTGTTTCAACGACCGGCGAGCGAATTCCGAGTAGTCATCATAGGTCACGGCACCCTCGAGTCCCTCGTCGACCCGCACATCGGCCTGACGAGCAAGACGCTCACGCTGCACGTCGACGCGCACACGATGAGCTTGGCTGAGTCAAAGCTCGCCGCCGCCCTCGACGCGCGAGTCCGCGAGCAGTTCGCTGGACGCATTGCGACGCCCGCGGACCTGTTGCCGCTACCTATTCTCGGCGTGCGCGGCTGGTACCCGGACCAGAGCGACGCGTTCTACGCGAACGAGCGGTACTTTCGCACGCGACGTCAGCGAATGTAGAATCGAGCAATCATCGCGACTTTCCACATGTGTCAAACCGCCCCGCCTAGCGTTCATCGGGGCCTCGGCGCGCGACGGTCGTGCGATTTCGGCCGTTCTCTTTCGAGCGGTACAGCGCCTGATCCGCAGCCTTGACCAACGCACCGGCGCCGCGCGCGTGATCGGGCGACGTCGCGACACCCAGGCTGACCGTCACAGGGTCGAGAGCCTTCGCTAGCCCCTGGCGCAGGCGTTCCGCCAACGCGCCAGCTTCGTCGCGCGTGCTGCCTGGGCACACCACGGCGAACTCTTCGCCACCGTACCGGCACGCCGTGTCGGAGCTGCGTACCGTGCGCTTTACCACGCGCCCGAGGCGCTTCAGCAGTCGGTCACCCGCGGGATGACCGTAGCGGTCGTTGAAGCGTTTGAAGTGGTCGACGTCCAGCATGATAACCGACACAGGCGTGTTCGCCTTCGCCGCGTCGGTCAACGCGCCGCGCAACGTGAGTTGAAACGTCGAGTGGTCCCGCAGCCCCGTCATCGCATCGTTGGTGGCCAGTTTGGCGACCGCCTCGAGCGCCGGCGAATCGATGATCGTCGGATGCTGGATGTGGCCCTTGAGGTTGCCGAGGTAGTCGACCGCGGCCACCGCCGCACCCGCGTTGCGGCCGAGCATCTCGTTGAGGTACTCACGGTGTTCGATCAGTCCGTCCCAGAGCTGCCGCGCGTGGTCCGGCTCGTAGTGCGTGTGACAGAGCACGAACAGCAGGTCGGAGTAAAACTCGTTTCCGCGCTGCGTGCGCAGCCTGTCCACCTCGGCCTGCTGTTCGAGGGTGCTCGGTATGTCGCCGGCAACGCGCCCCACCATATCGCGGTCGATCTCGTCGCCTTCGCCGATGCGGAGCAGGTCGGACCGGGTGTTGTCGTCGCGTTCAGTGACCATGGGCGCCACTATGAGCATATCCCACTCGCCGCGGCGTCGGCCAAAGGTTCGTGCGGCTATGCCCAGACGTCGCGATCAGCGGTCAGCTCGCCGCCGGCGTCGCCGGTGTTGACGACGCCGCGCGGCTCCACGAGCAGGATCTGACAGAGTCGCTCGGCGGCCGGCTTGTGTTCGACGCCGCGCGGAACGACGTACATCTCGCCGGCGCGCAGCTGGACCGTCGATTCGCGGAAGTGAATCGTCAGCTCGCCGTCGAGAACGATGAAGACCTCATCCGTGTCGGCGTGCTGATGCCAGACGAATTCGCCTTCGACCTTCGCGATCTTAAACTGGTAGTCGTTCATTTCCGCGATCACGCGCGGCGACCACAGGGCGTCGAACGTTGCCATTTTTTCCGCGAAGTTGATCGGCTTTGGGGCAGTTGTCATGACGCGCCACGCTATCACGCAAGCGTGGCGCGGGCGGAGGCAGACCAGGGGGCCCACCGCCGGGCACGAATTCTGCCGTGACGGAACCGCGCGGGCGGCCGCGGGTTCAGCGGCACGTGGCTGCGCGCGCACGTGCTGTGCATTAATTCACTTGTCCCGAAGTTCGATCTCGATGCGGGTGCGTTCGGCGGTCGCGAGCTTTTCGTAGCGCTCGGTGGCGTCGCTGAGCTCGCAATGCTGGGCGGCGCGGACGGCCGCTTCGAGTCCGACGAGCGCCAGATCGTTGCTTCGCGCGTACCAGCCGTCGGCGAGTGCGAAGATGGCGCGAGCCTCGCTCGGATCGGGATGCGCCGCCGCCAACTCGAACGTTTCGTGGATCGCCATCCGACCGAGCCCGACGCCGATCCAGTCATCGAAGTTGCAGAACGTGGCATCGAGCTGACGCGCGGCGGCGGACGCCAGGGCGTAGCGCTCGGCGGCGCGATTGAGCGCGATCACCGAACGAAGCGCGGCGGCACGGTCCCAATCGGTGGTGCAATGGGCGAGCGCCTGCGTTGCTACGTCGGCGGCGCGACCCGGGTCGCCGAGCCGGGCGTACTCGTGCTGCAGCACCGAGCGCTTGTGTTCGGACTCCGACTGGCTCGACGCCCAGCGCTCGAGCTGTCGGCGCGCCTCCGTCTCGTCGCCGAACGCCATGGCTCGTTCGTAGAGCGAGAGCGTCGTCTCGTCTTCTTCCGATTCCGGAAAGTCGCGGCCGAGGCGCTGCCAGAAGTCATCGACCGCGGCCGCGTCGAAGGCGAGTTCGAATCGCGACGCCAGAGCGTCCCACAGCTCGGGCGCGCGAGCCTTCAGGATCGCCTCGAAGTCCTCACCTCCAACGTAGTACAGGAACTCGAGCGGAAAACCGCAGCCGGTGTCGAAGTTGGCGAGCTTGGCGCGCGCGAACAAGACGATGTCCTGGGGTTTGCGAAACCGGGCAAGGAGAAACGCCGCCAACGTGTAGGCGTCGTCGTAGCCTTGAAAGCTATCGTTCTCGGCCGCTTGTACCTCTTGCCGGAACGCATGTCGCACGAGCGCCAGGTCCGAGTCGCGTCGATCATGCTGGAGTGCCAGCAGCGCTCGATAGCGAAACTGGGCGTGGTTGTCGTAGGTGCCGCGCTCTTCTGTATGGCAAAAATAGACGGCCAGCTTGTCCCAGGTGCTGGGATCGGCCCGCAGACTCCGCAGCTCGTCCTCGAACAGCGTCATGTTGAGGAGCGCTCGACGGCGCGACTTGGATCGGTCACCCAGTCGCTGAACGAACCGGCATACAGCCGCATCCCTGATAGCCCCGCATGCTCGGCGGCGAGCAGGTTGTGACACGCTGTCACGCCGGAACCGCAATACACGACCGAGTCCTGAGGCGCGACGTGACCCAGCGCAACGTCGAACCGGCGTCGCAGCTCCTGGGCACTTCGAAACCGACCTTCGACCAGGTTTTCCTTCCACGGCAGGTTGCCAGCGCCCGGCAAGTGTCCGGCCACCGGATCGATCGGCTCGTGCTCGCCGCGATACCGCTCAGGATCCCGCGCGTCGAACAGGCGCCGCTCAGGTTCAGCTCCGGCCAGCGCCGCGCCGTCCGCGTCGACGACCCAGTCGGCCTGAAGGCGCACCGGGTACGGTCCAACACCGGCGTCAGGCTCAGGGTCCGACGACAGCGCGTAGCCTGCGGCTTGGTACGCGGCCAGGCCACCGTCCAACACGGCACGCGCCTCGTGTCCCACCCAACCGAGCATCCACCATAGCCGAGCCGCGAACGCTCCGGCGTCGGCGTCGTAGGCCACGACGCGTCGCCCCGGCTCGACGCCCAAACGGCCGAGCGTCTGTGCGAAGGCTTTCGGAACTGGCAGCGGGTGGCGACCGGTTTGGCCCGTCACGACGACGCCGGAGAGGTCAGCGTTCAACGACGCATAGCGCGCGCTGGGAATGTGCGCTGTTTCATAGGCCGCCCGACCGGCTCGATCGTCGCCCAGCTCAAAGCGGCAGTCGATGACGACGCAGTCTTCAAGCTGAGCGTGAAGTTCTGCTGCGTGGATAAGCGTATCAGCCATCGAAGGGTCCGTTTCAGGTAGGCTACCCGCATGCCGAATCCTTGGGAAGTGTGGCCGTATCACCGAACCGGCTCAGCAGTGGCGTTTCCGCGCGACGAGGGCTGGCACCAGATGCTGCCCGGCGGCATCGCCAACCCCGCGATGAGCAACATGGAGTGGGTGTATGTTAACGCCCACGTCAAGGAAGTGGGGGGTGACCGGACGTTTAGCGTGTTCGCGGCGTATTTCACTCAGGGGCTGAGATTTTTGGTCGTGCGCGCGTTCGACAAAGACGACGCGCTCGACGGCGTCTGGACCGGCAGCGCATGGGGGCTGCTTCGCCCGTCCACCGAGCTGCTCGATCTGACATTCAAGCACGGCGGCGGCACCGACCGGTGGCGCACCAAGACTAGCGCCGGCGCTAGCGTGCCGTTCGCCTCCGAGCTCGATGCCACCGACGACGCCGGCAAGTTCAGCGTGCGAATGGAGTTCGAGAATCAGAAGCGACCGTACGAGGCCGGCGGTCGTGGCTACCTTCCGTTCGGGAAAAAAGGTGCGTTCTACTACTACTCGCTGACGCGCATGAAAGCGACGGGCACGCTGGAACTCAAACACAAAGGCGGCTCGACCGAGTCCGTCACGGTAGAAGGAATCGCTTGGTACGACCATCAATGGGGGCCCTTCTATGTAACGCCCATCCGCAACGGCCGACTCGAATCCTACGAGTGGATGAGTATTCAGCTCGACTCGTCAGATGAGATTCTCCTCACCACGGTGTGGGAGAACACCGGGGAGACACCGAGCCTGGCAGCGTACGGCGGCGCCGGGCTGATCCGATCCGACGGCACGTTCGACAAGCTGATCGGCGCGCATCGCTGGAAGCGGACCAAATTTTGGTGTTCGCCGAGACAGCATGCGACGTATTCCGCGGAGTGGACGTTCGACGCTCCGGAGTGGGACACCAGCCTGGTCATCAAGCCGCGCTTTCCCGATCAGCTGACGCCGCTCGTCGACGATCCGCCGCCGACGCTGCTGGGAACGATCAGTCGAGCCTGCTCGGGGTGGGCTAACTGGCTCGGGGAGTTCTGGGAAGGGACGTGCCGGGTCGAGGGCACCTTCGCTGGTAGCCCGGCAACGGGGCTTGCGTTCGCGGAACTCGTCAAGCGCTATGAAGAACCGGAGTTTTCGGTTCAGGTCGTGCGGCAGCAGCCCGACCTCACGGTGCTCGAGTGGCGGATCGAAAATCCCGACGAGCAGGTGCAGCTACACTTTCGTTTCCAGCTCGAGAAACCCGACGGCACCGTACTCGTGGACGAGCCCGCACTGGATGTTCCGGTGATGGTGCTGGACGATCCTAGCCTGCCCAAAAACGAAGCGCTGATCGCGCGGGTGGTAGCGCGTTCGGCGGATGGGACGATCAGCGGCGAAGACACGCTCAGCTTACAGCTCACGTGAGAGATATCCGATGGCGAAAAAGAAAGTCCTAATACTCGGCGGCGGACTGGCTGCGCTGTCAGCAGGCATTCATCTGCTGCAAGAACAGGGTTCCGACAGGTTCGAGGTCAAGCTGCTATGCATGGAACATCGCCTCGGCGGCAAAGCCGCGAGCTATCGGCTCGCCGACGGGCGGTTCATGGACATCGGCTTCCACGCAGTGTTCGGCTACTACACCGCGCTTCAGACGCTCCTGAAGCGAGCCGGACGCTCGATCGACGATCCGCAGTGGTTCACGTCCAACGAAGGTGTGCACCGGATGTACGAAGCCGACGCGCGAGCCGTTAACGAGCTCGACATACCGGCCGGGCCGCTCGACGTGGGAGCACTGTTTAACAGTGGTTTCGTTGGGTACGACGGCATGTCGCTGTCCGAGAAGTTCGCGGCCGCCAAGTGGATGGCAACTATCGGCGCCGAGCTGTTGACGGGCGAGGTTTCGCCCGACATCGATGAGTACTCGTTCACGTCTTATTGCGTCTCGACGGGGCTGGATATCGAGCTCACCAAGAAGAGCTGGTTTCGGTATGTGCTGGATTTGGCGTTCAACTACCCCGCAGCAGGCTCGGCGTACGTCGGACTCGCCGGCTTCCGGAAACTGATGAGCCCGGACAACAGCCTGGTTCACTACTTCAACGGACCGCTCAGCGAGGTGGCGATCGCTCCCCTCGCCGACCTGTTTCTGAGCCTCGGCGGCACAGTCGAATTCTGTCAGAAGGTCACGTCGCTTGAGCTCGATCCCACAAGCCACGAGCTGAAGGCGCTGGGCGTGACGTCGATGGCGAACACCGCGCCGATCGCCGGCGCCTCCGATCACGTCTCGGTGTCGCCGATCGGCGGAACCTACTCCCTCTCGGACGCTCCTTATCCGGTCGGCGATCCCGCCACGCCGTCAGGCGCACCGGTGACGAACTACACCCTCGGCACCGACTTCGACTACGTCGTGTCGACGCTGCCCGTGGACAGCTTTCGAGCGCTGCTACGCACCGCGAGTAACTTCGAAGCCGCGGTGCTCGACGAGCCCGAACTACGCAAGATCTGGGGGCTGCGCAGCGTGGCGTCGCTGTCGATGCGCGTCTGGTTCCCCAGCGCCGTCATGCCGGCCGACTTCGACACGGTCGTGATGGGCACGCCGCAGCCGGCGGCCACGCTGATCGACTACAAACATCGCGTACGCGAGCTGCGTCAGGGCACCTGGGGTTCGGTCGTCGAGTTCGAGGGGCAAGAGGGATTGCACGGTGAGCTGACCGATCCCCAGCTCGTTCGGAGCCTGATCGAAGACTTTCGGCAGCTGCCGTTTGTGTTGGCCAACCAGGTCGACGTGGATGACGTGATGAACCAAACGAACGGACATCTGTGGGAACTGCGCCGCAACACCGCCCATCACATGCGCTACCTGCTGATGGAACCGGGACACTGGAAGTACCGACCGACGCAGACTAACCGCCCGTATCAAAACCTAGTGCTCGCCGGTGACTGGATGCAAAGCACCCAACCCACCGCCAGCATGGAGGCAGCGGTGCGCACAGGCCGCGTCGCCGCCGATCTGCTCCGCCACGACGAGGGTGTCGCCGCAGTCGTCGCCTAGCAGGCTAGTTGGATTCCCAGCCGACGTTGAAGCGCCATCGCGTGGGACCGCACTTTTCGTACGTCGTGCGCGTCGGCGTGCGGCGCAGCGTCTCGATGATAGCGTCCGACCATCCCGCGATCACGTCGGGAACCCCAACGGGAAGATTCGGATCGATCAGCTCGCCGACCAGGTGATCGTCGGCGGTTTCCAAGACGCGAAAACGCCCTACGCTGGTCTGCCGAGACCAGACCGACGTCGCTCGCTTGAACACCGCCGCCGGCGTCGCAAACGTCAAGAACAGCTTGTAGATAGAGTTGAGCTGATGTTCGGCCGCCATCGCTCCGAGCTTTCGAAAGTCGGACTCGGGATCCGCGGATACCTCAGAATAAGCCTCGAACAATCGGTGCATGTGGCGGCGGGGGTACCAGTTGCTCGCGAAAATGGGCTCGGTAAAGAACCCCCGCGCCTCGTCGTCCAAGCGACTGAGCACCTGGCTCCAGAGCCCAGGCTCGTGTTTCTGCAGCGGAGTCGCGTAGGACAGCAGCACGTACCCCTTCACCTCGGCTGTATCCTCAAGCATCTCCGCGATGCTACGGCGAAAGCGGGCGGTGCGTAAACGGGCCGGATCGGGGACCGGGTCGGGGTCGGGGTCGGGACCGGGAGCGGGGTCGGGAACGGGGTCGGGACCCGGGTCGGGGTCG
>JAUIKB010001178.1 GCA_030430975.1 Polyangia bacterium | reverse complement strand
GGAAAGCTGCGCCTGGAAACAACCGTCCACCTCAATCGGCGGTCGCGGGTGAGTCTGAATGCCGGGCTCTGGCCGATCGGGCAAGCCCCTGAACCGAGACTGGTGATCGATCTCAAATGGAGCCAGAGCACGTATCGCAAGAAACTGAGTTCCGGCTCCGCATTCCAGCTCGCCGTCTACGCCGCCCTGGCCGCAACCGAGACCGAGCTGCCCGACGTCGCCTACTTCTCCCTGCGCGACCACACGCTGCTGACGAACAGCGCCGCCCGGTTACCTCAGGCACTCCAACCCGGAACTCATACGTCGAGCGAGATGTGGCGCGGCGCTCAGGCAGCGCTCACGCAGGTCCGACGATCCCTGCGCGTCGGCACGCTATCGGCACCGAACGCCGAAGGTGACGACAAGACCGACGACGCACTTGCCGATGGTGCGCTCACCCTTAGCTCCCCGTGTGGCTACTGCCAGCACAGCGCGATCTGCGGTCACGGAGCAGCCCGATGAAGGTACGCATCATCACCGCTAGCGCCGGGTCCGGAAAGACCACCCGCTTGTCACGGGAACTCGAACGCGCCATCGCCGAAGACGGCGTCGCGCCCGAGCGCATCATCGCGACCACCTTCACCAAGCAGGCCGCTGCGGAGCTGGTCGAACGCGCGCGAACACGACTGCTCGCTGCCGGTCCTCCCGACGCCGCACATCGACTACTCCACGCACGCATCGGCACCGTAAACGCGGTCTGCGGCGCGCTTGTGTCAGATTTCGCATTTGAACTCGGACTGTCTCCGGCCGTCGCCGTATTGGACGAGACCGGGGCGGAACTCGAACTGAACCGCACGCTGCCGACCGTGGTCGACCTCCGGACCGCCGAGGAACTGGATGGCTTCAAACACCGCTTCGCGCACGGGGACGACTGGCGTTACGACGTGCGCAAGCTGGTTGAGGCGGCGCGCGCCAACGGGCTCGCCGCAGGCGACTTCGACACGTGCTGCGGGCGCTCGCTGGAAGCGCTCGACGCATGCCTCGGCCCCGTCGAGCCGGATGGCGATGCCATCGACCGGGACGTGATCGATGCGATCGAAACCGCTATCGATGCGATCGATCTGAGCGTGGACACCACGAACGTGACGCGTGCGGCGGTGGACGTGCTCAAACACAGTCTGATCGGCCTGAAGAACGCGACGCTCCGGTGGGGCGACTGGGCGAAACTCACGCGATCCAAACCTGGCACCAAGTCGCGACAGCACGTCGCGGACGTGGCGCTGCAAGCACAACGTCATCTCAGCCATCCACGACTGCGTGCGGACCTCCACCGTTACATCGAGATCTTGTTCGATGTGGCGTCCAAAACGCTCGATCGATACCAGCAAGCCAAACGCGACCGCGGCGTGATCGACTACGTGGATCAGGAGGCGTACGCGCTGCAGCTGCTCGAGCGATCCGGCGTGCGCGAGGCACTGACGGACGAACTCGACTTGGTGCTCGTCGACGAGTTTCAAGACACGTCGCCGCTGCAGCTCGCTATTTTCCTGAAGCTTGCGGAACTGGCTAAGCAGTCCGTATGGGTCGGCGACCCGAAACA
>JAUIKB010000201.1 GCA_030430975.1 Polyangia bacterium | reverse complement strand
TCAGCGCACCCCGGCGCCATGGCCGCCACCGCGACACAACTCGTCTTCGCACACGACAAGGATATCGTCGTGATGAACCGCTAGCTCGCGACCGCCGTAGGGGCGGAGTTCAGCTGCGCAACGACGCGCTCTCCACTGTCGGGGGGCGCGTCGTTGTGCGATCCCCGCGCACGTTCGAGGTGGTCCGCCCACGTCCGCATGTAGAGGACGACGTCGGCGCGACGGCGATACGACAGGTTGATGCGGCGCTCGACCGGGAGACGCCGCAGCACGACCGGATCCGACAGCCGTTCGAGGTGGCCGAAGTCGAGCGGGTCGAGACCGAGCTCGATGAGCTTCCCCATGATGTGGTCGATCGGATAGCCACTGGTCGGACAGTATTCGAGCGCCTGTTCCCGCCACTCTCCGGCGCGGCGCATCGCCGCCTCGCGGATCTCGTGCGCGGACAGCGCTGTGACGGTTTGGGCTAAGTGGCCGCAGTTGCACGCGCCCAGGTGGGTCCATGCGTACCTAGCGCCCTGGTCGAGGCGCTCGGCTGTCGCTCGAAGGGCTGTGATCAACTGTGCCGTCGCGGTTGCCATCTCGATCAGGTTATACAGCCGCCGGAGCAGAACGCTAGCGGGTGGCACGCGTTGGCCCACGCCATAGACAGCCGTTTGACGCCCAAACTAAACCCTCTGCACGAATGCCCTGCCGGGATCGAGCTATCGAACAGCCGAGGTTGCCGGCAGCCTAGGACCGGCGCGCCGTGTATACTCACGGGCCGTGCGAGCGCCGTCCCCTGAGGAACTGAGCAGCCTAGAACCGATTGAGCGCCGGCTATTCGCCGTGGCGGATTTCGTGTCACGACGCGCCAAGTGGACGTCGGAGGTCTGGATCACGACCTTCATGCGCTCGATGATCTGGTTCTGCGGAGGGCGACGCTACACGGTGTTCGGCAGTCAGGTGCTGGAGGATTTCACGCCGGAGTCCCAGGTGCTGATCGTGTCGAACCACCGCTCGTTCTTCGACATGTACGTCATCTCGTACATGACCGTGACGCGCTCGAAGCTGTCCCGCCGAGCGTTCTTTCCGGTACGCAGCGACTTTTTTTACGACCGCTGGCTGGGCGGGTTCGTCAACGCCGCGATGAGCGGCTTCATGATGTTCCCGCCGGTGTTCCGCGACCCTAAGAAGTCGCGCTTCAACCTGTACGGCCTGCGCCGCGTGGCGGACGAGCTCAGCGTACCAGGTACCTATGTGGGAATTCACCCCGAAGGCACTCGCGGCAAGGGCGATGACCCGTACGAGTTCTTGCCGGCACAACCCGGCGTCGGGCGCATCGCACTGGAAGCCAAGGACGCCCGCGTCGTGCCGGTCTTCTTGGTCGGCATGTCGAACAACCTGCTGCGCGAGGCGTATCGGAACTGGTTCGAACCCAGCCGCTATCCGATCGACATCGTGTTCGGTAAGGACGTCGAATTAGACGATCTGCGCGCCAAGGGCACTCGGGTTACGATCGCCAAGAAAGCGTCCGATCGCCTGATGAAGCGCATCGGCGAACTCGGACAGATGCAGAAGAAGCTGCGCGCGCGACTAGGCCCCGAATGCCCCGCAACCGGCTATCGCTCGGACCAACAGCCCGCGTGGTGAGATGTCGCAGCACCCGCGTGGCGGCGTATTCCGCATAGGATAAGCTCATGGCACTGCCCGCCGGGCCACCCAACCGCTTGCTGAACACGTATCGGATTCTCGCCGAGCCGCTGCGCCACATGCCGCGCTGGATTCAGCGCTACGGCGATCCGTTTCTGCTCAAGACCGTCAACGGCGACGTCGTCATGACCGCCAAGCCGGAGCTGGTCAAACAGATCTTCGCCGGCAATCCGCTCAAGTTCGAGCCGTTCGGCGTGAAGGCCATCGCGCCGCTGGTAGGCGCGGGAAGTGTGTTCACGCTGACGGGGCAGCGTCACCTGCGCGAGCGCAAGCTGCTGATGCCGCCGTTTCACGGCCGGCGCATGCGTGACTACGGCGACCACATGGCGGAGGTGACGCGCTCCGCTACCCGCAGCCTGGACGGCGACCGCCTGTGTATCCAGGACTTGGGGCAGCGGATTTCTTTGGAGGTGATCGTGCGCACGGTGTTCGGCGTCACCGAAGCCGAGCGGGTCGGACAATACTGTCGCGCGGTCGGTGAAGTAGTGAGCCGCGTGCACCCGGCGTTTCTGTTCATGCCGTTTTTGCAGCGCGAGTTCGCCGGGCTCGGCCCCTTCGCCAAGTTCCAGCGCACCGACCGTCACTTTGATGGACTGCTCGATGATCAGATCGCTCGTACTCGCCAGCGCGGCGAGGGTGCCGATATCCTCAGCCTGCTGTTGTCAGCCCGATACGAGGACGACAGCCCGATGAGTGACGAAGACATCAAGTCGGAGCTGCGCACGCTGCTGGTCGCCGGACACGAAACCACCGCCATCGCCATCGCATGGGCGATCGATCTGCTGCACCGCGCGCCGCACAAGTTGAGCAAGGTGCTGGAGGAGCTTAGTTCGTTCGGGTCCGAGCCCACACCGGCGGAGCTGGAGTCGGCTCCGTACTTGGAGGCGGTTTGCAAAGAAGCGCTGCGGCTGTTCCCTGTCGTCACTGAGGTGATGCGCACGCTCAACGACGACTTCGAACTGGGCGGGCGCACGATCCCCGCTGGCGCCAGCCTGTCGGCGAGCATGCTGATGCTGCATCGCCGTCCGGACCTGTACGACGATCCCGACCGCTTTGAGCCAGAGCGCTTCATCGATGCACGGTTGGCCCCGCACGAATTCGCACCGTTCGGTGGCGGACATCGGCGCTGCATCGGGGCGGCGTTTGCGCTGTTCGAAATGAAGGTCGTGCTCGGGACGCTGCTGAGCACGCACAGCTTCTTCCTAGACTCCACCGCCGCGAACTCGCCGGTTCGACGCAACGTGACAATTGCCCCGAAAGACGGCGTCCCGGTGCTGGTTAAGCGCCGTCGCCCGTAGGCCGCGCGATCACGTTACTTGGCCCGGCGCCCCTGCGCATGCCAAGCGCCACGGGTGCGATCGGTCGTTTGGCTCTCCTTCGCTGCTCTCGTCGCGACACTCGGCTGCGACGAGGCTGTCTCGAACGAGCTCGAGCTGCCGGCGCTGCGCAAGTCGAACGACCCCCTCGACGCGCCGTCACGCCGCATGGCGATCCGCAAGCGACTGGTCGAAAAGCGACTCAAGCGCCGGTTCGAGCTCGGCAAGCGACCGAAGCTGCGACGCTGCGACGAGATCACGGAATCGACCGACTTTGAGGTCACGACCTCGGACGCGCGGATCATCAAGAAGCACCTGCTGCCGCTGCGCCTGACCAAGCACCTGTCGACCCATCCGCTGGCGCGGCTGTCGCAGTTCTACCGGAGCAAGCCCGGCTCAAGCTGGTACAAGCTGCTGCGTTCGGCCGACGCTCAGAAGGGCGCCTCGGTCATCCTCGACCGACTCGAAAACCAGGACTACATCGGCGTGTATCACATCGTCGACTTCCGCCCGCCCCGCCGCTTCATCAAGCTAGGGCACGCCAAGGCGCAGTGGAGCCGCGGCTATCTGACGGCGTGGTTTGCGCTCCACGACCTGGATACCGGCAGCGCCGCCTGTCAGGTCAGGGTGCACTTGATCGAGACGGCCGAGGGCGCACCGCTCAGTCGGCGATTGCGCGAAGAGACCACCAAAAATCTCGTCGAAAAGATGGGCCGCCGCATGCGGCTCGACACGGCTAAGAGTCTCGCCAAGATCAGTCCGCATCTCGTGATGCCACCGCTGGACTGATAAGCCGGATACCATCGCCGCCGTGACCACGCGGAGCGAACCTCAACAGGGACTGGTGTACGCGCTGATCGCGTACGGCCTGTGGGGCGTGTTTCCGATCTACTGGAAGCAGCTCAGCCACATATCCGCGTCGGTCGTGCTGGCGCATCGCGTGCTGTGGTCGGCCGTCTTCATGCTGCTGTTCCTGGCGCTACGGGGCGGTTTGAAACGCGTGTGGGCTATCGCCAAAGACCCACCGCTGCGCCGCGCCCTACTATTATCCACGTTGCTTATTTCGTGCAACTGGGGCTTGTTTATTTGGTCCGTAGCAAACGATCGCGTCACCGAGGCAAGCCTCGGCTACTACATGAATCCCCTGGTCAACATCGTGCTCGCGCGACTTGTCTTAGCGGAAGAGTTGAGCCGCCTGCAGCGTTACGCCGTCGCGCTCGCCGCACTCGCTGTGGTCTACCTCACCGTCAGCCTCGGGAAGTTCCCGTGGGTGTCGATCGTGTTGGCGGTCTCGTTTTCGTTCTACGGATTGGTGCGAAAGCGAACCAACGTGAGCGCTGCCGACGGGTTGACTGTCGAAACATCGCTGGCTGCGCCCATCGCACTGGCCTTCCTTGTCTGGGCCGACCCGCGATTTGTAGCTGTCACGGATCACGGTACGGCGAGCGCCGCGTGGCTGATCGGCGCGGGCCTCGCGACCGCACTACCGCTGCTAGCGTTTGCCGCAGCCGCGCGTCGCCTGCGCTACACCACGCTCGGCATGGTCCAGTACCTGGCGCCGACGCTGCAGCTGCTGTGCGCTGTCGTGATTTACGGGGAAGTGTTCAGCTCGCATCACGCGATCACCTTTGCGCTGCTGTGGACCGGCATCGCTCTGTACCTGGTTTCCGCGATTCGCCAGTCGACACGGGTCAAATCCGCCGACGCTGCGTCCTAGAGCGTACGCATCACCCGGGGTCCGCTCGCCACGGCCTGGCCGCTGGGCGGGTTGGTGATGATGACCAGCAGCACGAACTGTCCCCACGCCGCCCCCGGCACCTTACGATGGGTGACGGCGACGGCCAGGGACGGGGGAGTGCGGCCGAGCAGTTCCTTGGGTAGCTGAACGCGGTCGAGAAAGTTCGTTTCGGACGAGAACGGCAGCACGGCTCGGCGCACCGCGCCGCTGATGCGCTGGGAAGCGGCGGTCAGGGCCTGCACGATGGTCGCTTTGCCCTGATGGATCAGCGCCGCTTGGGCCTCCAAGTCACCGGACGGGTAGCGCACCGGTGGACCGAGACCGTAGTAGCCGCGGACGCGCGCTACGTAGTCGAAGAAGCGCTGGGCGTCGGCGGCGTGACGACGGGTGTCGAAAAACGAGTAAGTCGTGACCAGGGCTGCGGCGCCTTTGTTCTGGGGCGCGAGCACCGCACCGACGCCGAGCTGCTGCACCGGGGGATCGAGCAGGACGGTTCTACCCAGTGGGCTCGACGCCACGAGCTCGACCCAGGCCTGACCGCTCGACGTGCCGCTGATCGCCTCGGAGAGAATGCTGCCCGCCTGAATCGTGCCTTGGACGTCCCAACCCGCCATCAGCCCCATCGCGATCTGGTCGGCTGCCGCCACGCCGCCGCCGTCGAGGTGGGCCGCCGGATCGAAGTAGTAGGGCGCAAACTTGCTGTTGGTTGCCGTTTGAGCGGGTGCCAAGGCAACGGCGCCCAGGCCCGCACTTTGCCGATACTGATTCACGCCTTGGAGCACCTGCGCGTGGAACTGGGGAACCGAGGTGGCCGGCGTCGAGGCAGCGCCGGCGGCGTACTCTAGGGCAGGACGGTCCGGTCGACGGGCAAGGATCTGACCGACCGTATTGCTCATCAAACGGCCGGGACGGCGAGCGACCACGTCGATCCAAGCCGTCGCGTCCCCCGGCGCCATCGGACACGTCAGTTGGAAGCGTGGCAGCTTGAGGTGCGGGTTGGGACGACAGGGTTTCACACCGTGATTCCCCGCGTTAATAAAACCGCTCAATGCCTCGGCCGGCTCATGAACGTTGCCGTGGAGGATCACTTCGCCGCGCGCGTTGGGCTGCGCCGGCCCGCTGACGTCCATCAGGTGGCGACCCGCAATGATGCTGACGATCGCTACGTTCGACAGTCGCGTCGACCAGATGGCGGCGAGGTGGCGTCCCTGGGCGAAACGCTTGTCGAGCGCGTCGCTCAGCCCCTTCGACTCGGCGGCGACGATCTGAGCGTCCGTCACATCGGGCGTCGCCTTGACCGCGAACGCATACGGCCGTGCGGGGGTGTGCGCTCCGCAGCGCCCCAAGATGAAGCGCTGCAGGCGGTCTTCGGGCAGCGCGCCGTGCTGCGCAAAGAACCGTCCCATTTGCTCGGCCGCGCAGCGCAGGGGTTTCGACAGAGTTACCCGGCCCCCGGTGCGCTTGGCCGCGTCGGACATCATGCGCCCCCAGGGTGAGTCATCCACGTACGTGGTCTCGCCGAGCTTGGTTTCGAGCAGCTCAGACAGCATCCACTTGGGGACGGAGACCGCGTCCTGCACTTTGAGCGGGGGCGGAGGCTTGTTAGCGAGGGCGTCCAGATTGGCCCGACTTGGGAAGCTCGCCGCGGCAGTCGGTTCGGGTGAGTCGCTGCCTCGCTTTACACAGGCGGTACCGGCGAGCGCGATCGCCAACCCCAACGCCCCCAACGTGCTTCGCATGCCATGACCATAACCCAAAGGGCGGAGGCTGGGTTCAACTGTTCAACCGTCCTTCAGCTTCGGATAGACGCGCGGGATGTCTCGCCGTCCATGCAGGACGCGCGTGAACTCAACCCGGTCGCCTTCGCGAACGAAATAGAACGCCAGGTACAACTCGAACGGCCGCTTGAGGGGACGACACCTGAGTCCCGGGAATTGCCCTTGGAGCGGCTTCACCAGACCGTAGCCGCGAGGGGTCACAGCCGTGACCTCGAACGTCTCCTGCGCAGCGTGCCGAAACCGGAGCGCGGCGTCGAGATTGTCCCGAGCGATATAAGTCGCGTGCCTGATGATGTCGCGCTTGACCTGAGGTCGAACGACATAGGTGCCGCTCATTGAGCGGCGGGGGACTTAGCCGCAGCGCGAATCTTCGCCTCGACTTCGTTCCAATCATCCGCGGTCATCGGGGTAGCAGTACCGCTCTTCTTGCCTTCCCGGATTTGGGTCGCGAGTTCATCCCAAGGAGCCTCGATGGCTTCCGCATTTGCCTCGTCAGAGTGGCTTCGTGCTGTGGTGTTTGGAGTGCTCATGGGCGTCGCTCGTCCCAGCATTGTTGCAACTTCAGCGCGTTAGTCAACTCGCGGGGCCTGAGCCGCTGGCATTTCAGAGCGTATGGGCGGAATCGTGGGGACCAGGAATCAGCTGACTACGGGCAGTCGCCGCGACGCGATCGGCTCGGCCGCGAACCGGCCCGGGGGCGACGGCGACGGCGGGGCGCGACGCTGAATGCCGCGCTGCGCCAGCTCGACATCGAGCAGATGGGTGGGGCTGACGTTGCCGAGCGCCGCCGCCATCACTGCGCGCAGGTTGTCGTAACGGTCGGCCAGCGACGCGATCAGCGCCTTCGTCTCGACACGCCGGGCCTCGCTTTGCGAACCGCACAGAGTGCACGGAATGATCGCGTAGTCGCGACCGCTCGCGAACTCGGCGATGATCGCTTCCTCGACGTCGATCAGAGGGCGGATCACGTCGAAGCGACCGTCGTCGGTCGTGTAGGTGGCGGGCATGGCTTGCAGCCGCCCCGAAAACATCAGGTTCATCAGGAACGTTTCCAGCGTGTCGTCGCGGTGGTGACCGAGCGCGACCTTCGTGCAACCGAGCCGCTCGGCCGCCGTGTACAGCACGCCGCGCCGCAGCCGCGAACACATCGAGCAGTACGTCCCGCCTTCGGCGACGTGCTCGCGCACAACGCTGTAGGTGTCTTCGCTGAGGATCTCGAAGTCGACCGCGTGCGTGCGCAGCCAGTCTCGCAGCGGCCGGCCGTCGTAGCCGGGCTGCTGCTGATCGAGATGCACCACCGTCAGCCGCAGCCCCGGCAGGCGATGCTGGTAGCGGGTCAGCATCTCGACCATGGTGTAGCTGTCCTTGCCTCCGCTCAGGGCGACCAGGACGTGATCATCGCGCGACAGCAAGCCGTACTTGTCGATGGTGCGACTCATCTGGCGATAGATGCGCTGACCCGCGCGGCCCAGGTCGCCGAACGCCGCGGGCGGAATGTCGTCGAGCGAATCCGTCATTGCGCTAGTGTAGCCGCAATGATCGCGCGGGTCGGGCTTAGCTGCGTCGCCATCACGCTAGCCTGCAGCGCCGAGCGCGCGCCCGATCCGGCAGCGTGTACGGCCGCGCTCGCGCGAATCGACAGCCGTCAGCATTCCCCGGGAACGGAGTACGACAAGGCCGATCTGAAGCTGGCCGAGCGGGTGTGTCCCGACGCTAAGCGGGCCCAGGTGCGAACAGCCGCCGAGCTGATTCGGGGGAAGGAGGCGAGTGAGAGTTGGCGGTTCTAGGGGCTGCAGGAGCCGGCGCTACGGAGTGCCGCTCGAAGCCACGCGCTCCACAGTCGCTTGGACTTCGCCCCCGACGACGACTTCCATCCGCTCGATCAGCCCCTGAGCGTCCAACTGCGATTTGAATGTCTGAG